>CAVFJE010000183.1:0-3496 GCA_963622845.1 Dialister sp. CAG:486 | reverse complement strand
AACACCTTATGTCAGTGGTAATGCAGCACCTGCTCCTGACTATCATTTTCCATTACCTCAAATTAAAGAGCTTGAATTTAAGAGATTTTCTAACACTGACACCTCTAAAAAAACAGATGCTCTGCCTGCAAATTCTAGTCTCGCTTTTAGAACAGCTATCTATGTAATTGCGATGATTTTTTTGGTTGGCGTGATCAACATCACATTTAATGGTGCGACACAGAGCTTAGCGCAAGAAGCAGACGCCCTTCAGACTTCGATTGATAACTCAAGAGAGTCGGGGAAAGCTAGTGAAGTCCAGCTGGGTGCACTTTCTAATCCAACAATCATCAAGGAAAAAGCAGAGAAAATGGGCATGAAGGCCGCTGTAAATCCAATTACAATCAATTTAAATGATGACATTGTCGTAGTTGACGCCGATGGCAATATCTCATTAGCTGATTCACTCGTGGCGGCATCTAACAACTAAAAGGCTTCATATGGCAAGAAATTTGGAATTGAAGAGCCCTGCGGTAATTCTTTTTTTTAGTGCTGTCTTTCTTATTGTTGTATTGTTGCGAATGTTCTATATTGGCATTATCAATGCTGGGAGTTATTCGGCTCAAGCTGAACAAACTCGAACAATTACAGTTGAAACAGTTGGCAAGCGCGGAACTATCTATGATCGCAATGGGTTAGTTTTGGCAGCTAGTGTTGATGCAACCACAGTTTATTGCAACCCAACTGAAATTGGAGATGCCGACTATGTTGCAAAACAAGTTGCAGAAGTTCTTGGCGGCGAACAGTCAGATTATATAGATGCGCTCCAAACCGAAAATACTACTTTCGCATACTTAAAGAGACAAGGTGACGTAGAGGCGGCAAAAACTCTAAAGCAAAAGGTTGCTGCCGATGATAAGCTGAGGGGTATCTATTTTCTTAGTGACACAAGACGAGAATATCCAAATGGCAAGGTTGCTGGGCAAATTATTGGAATGTGTGACCCTGATGGTAATGGCGTTTGTGGACTTGAGAAGCAATATGACGACATTTTGAAGGGCGAAAATGGCAAATATAGTGCTGAGCACTCAATGTCTGGAAGTCAAATTCCAGGAGCTGTAAAAGAAGACAAGGCTGCTTCACCAGGACAAGATATCATGATTTCAATCGATGTGTCCATTCAAGCGGAAGTTGAAGATTACCTATCTCAAAATCTTGAGAGAATAGGCTCTGAAAAGGGAAGTGTAGTGCTCATGGACTCAAGTAATGGAGAGATTTATGCTGCGTGTTCTTATCCTTATTTTGACCCATCAAATCCGAGCGAGTCAATCACAGGTTCAGAAAATGTGATTGCGATCTCTTCAGCTTTTGAGCCAGGCTCGACAATGAAGACTATTACATCTCTTGGAATATTAGAGGCAGGAGCGATGAAGCCGAGAGACTCTATTTATTGTCCCGCTTCAATTGCAGCTGATGAATATACAATTTCTGATGCCTACGAGAGAGGCGGTCAAACTATGACACTTGATCAAATTTTGACCAATTCGTCAAACGTTGGAATTTCTCTCGCCTCAGACAAGATTGGCGGAAGCAAAATTTACGAAAACTTGCAAAAATCAAAAATTTTAAATACGACAGGCATTGATTTTCCTGGCGAAGCACAAGGATATGTAAGCGATTTTGCAAAATGGTCGACGATTCAAAGATACAACGTAACGTTTGGACAAGGCGTAACCGTCACGCCTATAGCTCTGCTGAGATTCTACGCTGCGGTTGCGAACAGAGGCACCGCAGTTACCCCGCATTTTCTGATTTCAAAGACGCAAAGTGCTGAGTATGCCACCTATGATACTGAAGATTTGAACTACTCACAAGAGTCGTTAGCAGACTTGCGCGAAATGCTAAAAAATGTTGTGAATAACAATAAAGAAAACAAGGCAGGCGTAGAAGGTTATGAAATTTGTGGCAAGACGTCTACCGCAGAGTACGTTGGAGACAATGGAAGATATGTGTCTGGCCATTACAACTTAGGTTTTGTGGGGTTCATAAACAATGCTTCAACGCAATTTGCTTGCTATGTAGGAGCGATGAATGTCGGAATAGAGACGAATATGACAGGTGTTTTTGGACAGATCATGTCGAGCGCGATTAGTCGTTATAAAATAGTTCCAAATAACAATTGATAGAGAAAATGAGTGTTATGTATAGTTTAATGAGTGAATATCCATCGTTTCTTGTGTTTTCAGCAGTCATAATTTCTTTTTTGTTAGTCATCTTGTTGACACCAGTCTTTACGAAATACATGAAGCGTGTAAACGTAGGGCAGCAAGTGAGAGACGATGGACCGCAAACTCATCTAACGAAACAAGGCACCCCTACAATGGGCGGCATCGTCATTGTGCTAGGAGTTGCGATTGCAGCTTGGGCGGCAGGAGTTCCAGGACCGAAAACTGTTGCTCTCATCACGATTGCTATACTGGCAGCATTGATGGGTTTTATCGACGATTATAAAAAAGTACATCTAAAAAATACTGAGGGTCTCTCACCAAAAGCGAAATTGTTTTGCCAATTCCTCATAGCAGGCCTCTTTGTGCTCTATGCTGTTAATTTCTTAAATATCGCCCCAACGCTTGTATTTCCATTCATTGGAATTCTAAACCTTGGTATTTTCACGACCATTCTACAGATTCCATGGCTAAATGTTACGTTAATTATTCCATGGCTCTACCTTGTGTTTTGCCTAATTCTTCTGGTTGGAATGTGCAACGCGGTCAACCTCACAGATGGTCTAGACGGTCTAGCAGGTGGAACTGTTATGATGGTCATGATTGTTATGGCAGTAATTGCCTATAGAGGCAATTATCTCGAACCAAGTATTTTTGCTGCAGCTACAGCGGGGGCGTGTGCAGGATTTATTTGGTACAACTCGCACCCCGCAAGCATTTTCATGGGAGATACAGGCTCGCTATCTTTAGGAATGATTGTTGGAGCTCTCTCAATTTTGACTAAAACTGAAGTGCTCATAATCCTAATTGGAGGTCTATTTGTTGCTGAAGCACTTTCTGTAATGATTCAAGTCGCTTACTTTAAACGTACAAGAAAGCGTATTTTCCTTATGGCTCCTCTGCACCATCATTTTGAGAAAAAAGGTTGGGGAGAGAACAAGGTTGTCGTGCGCTTTTGGATGATAAGCGCAATGTTGGCAGCAATTGGATTTGCTATTTATTTCGCAAACCAACTTCTATATTAGGTTTTAACTGGCGTGGAAGCAGATAAATGGATTCACTAAAAAATATTACGCGAAAGATGTCTCCTGAATTTTTAGGGAAAGTTCTCGTCCTTGGGAGCGGCGTAAGCGGAAGTGCTGTGTATGCTTATCTTGAAGGTCAAGGCGACAGAGTTTCGCGACTTGATATGGTTGATGAAGCTTCGCTTGATGATTCACGTAGCTATGATTTAGCGATTGCGTCTCCTGGAATTTCTCAATTTTCTGACTTTTATGTCAACGCGAAGAGAA
>CAVFJE010000182.1:0-9761 GCA_963622845.1 Dialister sp. CAG:486 | reverse complement strand
GTATGCAGCTAATCCCAATTTAACACCAGAAAATGTACAAAACATCTTGACAACTACTACGGACTCGGCGACTGCGAAGTTCTCAGATGAACTAGGTTATGGAAAAGTCAATCCTTATTACGCGGTCAAAGAAGCTAAGAGATTGTCAGGTGCTGCAAAAACATACAGAGTGTTCTTCGAAGTTAACGGCGGTAGCTTTAGCGACAATGTTGATTTGGCTCAAGTTGTTCAAAGTGGCGAGTGCGTAACGCAACCTACTGGTGTGACCAAAAACACAGGTAGAGAATTGACGCTTGAGGGTTGGTATACGGATTCTACGTTAGAAAACAAGTGGGATTTCTCGAACGGCGTAACTTCAGAGATGACACTTTACGCAAAATGGATAGGTGAGGAATGTTCGCACACCTCAACTACAAAAAATTCTGATATCCCAGCAACTTGCATCTCGACTGGAATGACTGGAGACACAGTTTGTGAGAGCTGCGGAGAAGTTGTTGAGGCTGGAGTGGAAATTGCAATCAATCCTGATAACCATACCTCACTTACACAAGTTGCCGAAAAGGCTGCCACTTGTACGGAAGACGGGCATAGTGCATATCAACATTGCGAGGGTTGTGGTGTTGATATTGGCAAGACCACAACAAAAGCAACTGGTCATGATTTGTCTGAGACTGTCGTAGAGCCAACTTGTACACAAGTAGGAACAAAGACTACAAAATGCAAGAATTGCGATTATTCTCAACTAGAAGAAATTGCCAAACTTCCGCATAATTTTGAGAATGGATTTTGCACAGTCTGCGGTGAAGCTGATCCTGACTATGTAGCGCCAGATCCTGATCCAGAGCCAGAACCAACTCCGGATCCTGAACCAACTCCGGATCCTGAACCTGTGACTTTCTCATTAAATCTTACGGTTGGAAGCGGACTTAGTGTAACAGCAGACAACAGCAAATATGAAGCAGGACAGAACGCGAAGTTGACAATAAAGGGTAGCGTGTCAGGCAATAATTTGATAGTCGTATCGTCTGTTAAAGTTGACGGTGTTACCGTGAAGACGCGTGATCAGCTCTTGAATAAGACTGCGTGGACGACAAGCAATGACATTTACAAACAGATCATGAATGAGGAGGCCTCGATCGTTGCCTTTGATACTGTTGCAAATTCAATTTCGCAGGGGGCTGTTGTTGAGGTAAGCAATGTACAACAAAACACAAAGATAGAAATAGAGGCTTTAGAGATTGTGCCTGTGTATCGCCTATATAATTCGATAACTTCTGAGCATATGTTTACTACGAACAAGAGCGAGTATGATAATTTCGTGACTTTAAGCAAAAACAGAACAGACTATTGGATTGGCGAAGGCATAAATTGGTTTGCGCCAAAGAGCGCAACAACTGTTGTAAGAAGGCTCTACAATCCAGCTCTTGGAGCGCTTGGTCACTCAAGCCATTATTACACTTCTGATGAAAACGAGATTAACAACCTCACTAACAATCATGGATGGCAAGATGATGGAGTTGAAAATCAATTTGCCTCAAGCGGAGACGTTGCAATTTGGACTTGTTACAACGAAGCTCTTGGTTCTGCTCACCATTACACTTCAAACAAGACAGAGTGGCAAGGTCTAGCGCAACATGGTTGGGATTTAGAAGAGTCAAAGAATGGAAATAGCGGAGTCTTCAAAGGCTTGATGAGTGCATTTAATTAATGCCTCTATTGAATGGAAGAGACAAGCGATTATTGCTATAATATAAAGGTTGTTTATGCTTATCAAAATCACATGAAGGACCTAAAATTATGACTAAACATATCTTTGTTACAGGCGGAGTTGTATCCTCGTTGGGTAAAGGAATTACGGCAGCCTCACTTGGTCATCTCTTGAAAGCTCAAGGTTACAAAGTAACAATGCAAAAGATGGATCCATATCTAAATGTGGATCCAGGAACTATGAGTCCGTTTCAACATGGAGAAGTGTTCGTCACAGAAGATGGGCACGAAGGCGACCTTGACCTCGGTCATTATGAGCGTTTCATCGACGAGAATTTAACTAGAGAGTCTAATTTTACGCAAGGTTCTATCTATAAGACGTTGATTGCAAGGGAGCGTCGCGGTGATTTTCTTGGGGGCACTGTGCAAGTCATACCTCATGTTACAGAGGCAATAAAAGAGAGGCTTAATCGTATTGCCGAGCAATCGAATGCAGACATTGTAATATCTGAGATTGGTGGTACGGTTGGCGATATCGAGTCTACTCCGTTTATTGAAGCGGTTAGACAATTCAAGAAACAGCATAATCCTAACGACGTCATTTTTATTCACGTTGCACTTGTTCCATACATTCAAGCTGCTCACGAAGTTAAGACGAAGCCATGTCAGCATTCTGTTAAGGAATTGCGTGCAATGGGTGTGCAGCCAGATTTTATTGTTTGTAGGTCCGACCACGATGTGGATGAGCATCTAAGAGAGAAAATTGCTCTGTTTTGCGACGTTGAGCCTTCGCATGTAGTCAATTGTATTGACGCTGACAGCATCTATGATGTTCCAATCGCTTTGCATGAGCAAGGGTTCGACAAGATCGTTGTCGAAAAGCTAGGCTTTGAAAACAAGCCCGCTGATTTGAATAATTTGAAGAAGTATCTAAAAAATCGAGCAAATTGCGAAGGCGAGGTTAACATCGCAGTTGTGGGCAAATATACGCAATTGCCTGACGCTTACCTCTCAGTGATAGAAGCTCTAACTCACGCAGGCATTCACCATAACAAGACTGTAAATGTGCATCTAATAAATGGCGAGAAGTTAACGACTAAAGATATTGAGAAGAAGCTTGGCAAGATGGACGGCATTCTGATCCCTGGTGGCTTCGGAGTTCGCGCTGTAGAGGGCAAAATTCAAGCTGCAAAGTTTGCTCGCGAGAACAACATACCATTTCTTGGAATTTGCCTTGGGTTGCAAGTTGCGGTCGTTGAGTTCGCACGCAACGTTGCAGGCATCGAAGGTGCGACTTCTGCAGAATTTGACGAAGAAGCAGAAAATCCCGTTATCGACATCATGCCAGAGCAAGAAGACATTGAGGATAAGGGCGGAACAATGCGCCTTGGTGCTTACCCATGTAAGGTCGTAACCGGAACTAAGGCAGAGCAGGCATATAAAGATGAGCTAATCTACGAGCGCCATCGTCACAGATATGAAGTCAATAATGCTTATCGCGACGCTCTTGTTGAGGCGGGGCTGATAATTTCTGGAATGTCGCCAGATGAGAGGCTTGTAGAGATGATAGAGTTGCCTGATCACCCATGGTATGTTGCTTCTCAAGGTCATCCAGAATTTAAGAGCCGCCCTTGGAAGTCTCATCCATTATTTAGAGATTTCGTTGGAGCGGCGATCAAGAATTCTCAAAGTTAGAGCAACTTTTCAAGAGTGAAGATAAGTCAGGTCGCAGAGGATTATCTTGGTTATCTCAAGTATGAGCGAGGCTCTGCCGACCTTACTATAGAAAGTTACACATATGACTTGGAGCTCTATGTTAAGTGGCTTGTGGGCTTGGGAATTGACGACATTGAAGATGTCACAAAGGAAAAGGTTGTTGAGTTTGAGGCTTCACTTTTAGAGCAAGGGTGTGCAAAAACTACTTTGAAAAGGAGAATGGCGGCCATTAAGGGGCTGCATAAGTTCGCTGCTCGTGAAGAATATTGTGAAGAAAATGTCACTGCTTGTCTTCATTTGCCAAAGATTGCGCAAGAACTGCCGGATGTTTTGAGCATCTCTCAAGTAACCAATTTAATCGAGGACTACCCAAAGAGTCAGCACTATAAAAGAGACAAATTCAATGCAGACAAGCAAGCGTTTGAGAGCAACCTAATTACAAGAGACATTGCAATTCTTGAGATTCTATATGGGTGTGGGCTTCGCGTTTCTGAGCTAATTTATCTCAACCTAGATGACGCTTTTTGTAGTGAAGGTTTTTTGCGTGTTCGTGGCAAAGGCTCTAAAGAAAGAATTTCGCCAATCTCAGGCAGCGCCAAAAATACTTATTTAGAATACATGGAAAATTCAAGACCGACTCTTGCACGAGGTTTAGAAACAGTTGACAGGGATGCATCTCGGGCAATTTTTCTAAATAGCAGAGGCAAGCGAATGACTAGACAAGCAGTTTATGACATCGTTAGGGCAGCAGGGCAGAGCATAAGAATTAAAGACTTGCACCCGCACACTTTGCGCCATTCTTTTGCAACTCACATGCTAGAGGGTGGAGCAGACCTAAGGGTAATTCAAGAAATTTTAGGACATGCAAACATCGCAACTACGCAGATATATACTCATGTTGATAGGAGCCACATTATGGAGGAATATATGATGAGTCACCCAAGAGCCAACCTTAAAAGAAAAGACACGCAAAAGTGACTTTGAGATATAATAAACACTTGCTCCTTGCAAATTGGGGTGTCGTCTAATGGCAGGACAGCGGTTTCTGGTGCCGTATGTGAGGGTTCGACTCCTTCCACCCCAGCCAAAAGTAATCCTTTTCAAATCAACAAAAAAACACAAGAGTGAAGCTTATAATCTTATAGTACTTTTTTATTTGAAATAAGTTTTTTGACACATGTGGAGAGAATTTAAGATAATGGACGAAGTAAAGATAATTGAGCTCAAAGAATCTATTTTTAAGAACAATAACGAGCGGGCTGACCTGCTTAGAGACGAGCTGAAACGACGTGGGACTTATTTACTCAATGTGATGTCGTCACCTGGAAGTGGCAAGACTACTACTTTGGTTGCAACTATAAATCAACTAAAAGACAAGCTAAAGATTGCAATCATGGAGGCAGACATTGATTCTGACAAAGACGCGCGAACTATTGCAGAAGAAACAGGCGTCCACTCAATTCAGCTTCACACAGGCGGAATGTGTCATCTTGATGCAGATATGACGCGCCAAGGAATCGAAGCTCTTGAAGATGATTACGATCTTGTCATATTAGAGAACGTTGGGAATTTGGTCTGTCCTGCAGAATTCGACACTGGTGCGATGCGGTCAATTACAATCTTGAGCGTGCCGGAAGGAGATGACAAGCCCCTCAAGTATCCTCTAATGTACGAAGTATCTTCTCTCGTTCTAATTAATAAAATTGACGTTTTGTCATGCTTTGATTTTGATATCGACAAGTGCAAAAACTACATCGACAAAAGAAATGCTAAGGCTGAAGTTATGTGCATTAGTGCTAAAACAGGCGAGGGCATCGGCGACTTTGCAAATTGGCTGCTCAGGGAAGTTAGCGCTTTGAAGAATTAAATGGAGATGATTTATCATGATTACTTTTGCAATCATTTCGATATCGGACGTAGACCCCTCTATTACAGATGATGCTTGGCAAACTTGTACAAAGCTCTTGGTGGCACAAGATATCACATTGGAATACAAAGCTGTTGTTGAGAAGGAACGTCCATTTGTAGCAGGTGAGATTTTGAGATGCTGTGATGATAGGCATATAGATGTTGTATTGACAATTGGCGGCACTCTCTTGGGCAAAAATGACATTGTTCCTGAAGCAACACAAGATGTTTGTACGAGAGAGCTGGCTGGTATAAGTGCACTTTTAAGAGATGGCAGAGATGAAAGTGCATTTGCAATATCGAGGCACGTGGCCATGCAACGCGGAACTACGCTTGTTATAAACTTGCCTTCCACAAAAGACGATATACAATTTTGTCTAGAAAAGCTATGTCCTGTTTTAAGAAGCGCTGTTGAGTCGGCACATTCTTAAAAATTGCCATTAGTGTATAATATTTTTTCAATGGTCGCTTGGCTCAGCGGGAGAGCATCGCCTTCACACGGCGGGGGTCACTGGTTCAAATCCAGTAGCGACCACCAGGCTAATACGTAAAAAGAGGGAATACGGTGGAGCTAAAGAATGTTATGACGCAAAAGCGAGCAAATGTAGTACTTGCATTCGTCGGTGCAAGCTGGGGTCTAAATTACATTTGCATGAAAATTTCTATGGAGGAGATGAGCGGACCTTGGATGGTTGCATTTCGTTTTTCGATCGCTTTTGTAGTTATCGCACTTTGCTTCTTGAAGAGATTAAAAAATGTAAACGCTGAGATTATTAAAGCGTCTACTGTTGTCGGTTTGCTAGATGCGGGCATGTTTGTAACTCTCATTCAAGGAATAAAGTTCACAACTGTCACTAATGCTGGCTTTCTTTGTGCAACAAGCGTAGTCATTGTTCCAATTTTGCATGCAATTCTAATAAGAAAATTGCCAGACAAAAAAGTTTTTCTTTGTTGTTTAATCGCGATTGCGGGAATCGCTTGCATGACACTAAAAGAATCGCTAACAATCGGAATTTCTGATCTTTGGTGCTTGGGATGTGCTTTTTCATACGCCTGCTGGGTGCTTGCGACTTCGCACTACGTAAAAACATGTGATGGCCTTCAGCTCGGGATTCTCCAGCTTGGCTTCACCGCTCTCTATCTCATTATCTTCGCTATGTTCACAGGGCCAATTTCCTTTCCAGCAAGCGGCAGATGCTGGGTCGCATTTCTCTTCATGACAATATTTTGTACGGCAATTTGCTACACTTTGCAAACAGCTGTTCAAAAATTTACTACACCTGAGCTCGCATCGTTGATGTTTTGCACAGAGCCAATCTCATCAGCGTTCTTCGGCTTCATTCTTTTCGGTGAAATGGTTGGCATGCAAGGATACATAGGTGCGGCATTAATTCTTCTTGCTGTAGTGCTTTCGACAGTTAAGTTAAAGATAAAGCCAAGTTCTGCTTAACTACTTCTCAGGAATGGAAGTGAGTTCTACCTGATTTCCATGCTCTTCAATAACGTTTTTTAGTTTTAGTGCACTGAGAAAAACTGTAGCTGTATTGTCATTGGGGTGTATGCCTATTAGCCCTTCGTCTTTGAGAAAATCCTCGTCCATAAAGAAAACAACATCTTTCTCTTCATTATTCAAAATGCCAAATGGAGAAACTGCACCGGGGAAAAGATCAAGCTTTGTTTTCAATTCCTCTTCATCACAAAATTTCAAAGGTCGGGTTTCTTTCTCTTTTCTAAACGCCTTTAAGTCTAGACGCTTATTACCACGAACAGTTACCAAATAGTAGTTATTTTTCTTGTCATCTCTAATGAATAGATTTTTTGCATCTGCTTCCTTGTGTGGGATCTCAACGTCTTGAAGTTCGTCCATTGTCCAAACTGCGCCATGCTCAATTGCTTCAAATGCAATTTTCTTCTCTTTTAGAAAATTATAGACGTCTTGCTTGTTCATCGCGCTACCTCCTAAAACTTTGAAATAAAGTCGAGTACATCACAAAGGTGATTTTGAGTAACTTCACTAGCATATCATGCTTAGTGCACCTCAACTTTGATAAACTAACTATTCTAAAACTCGTTACAAGATATCCCAAAAGATTACGCATATTAAAGAAAGGTTTTTAGATTTAATGTCTTTTTAAAGATTATGCGTATATGCTTAAAGACTTGTGATTTCAATAGAGTTTTCCCACTTAAAAGTAAATCTCTGATACCAAATTAGAAAATCAATTCGTATATTATTTTGACTTTAGAAGTCTGTTGTGATGCGCATAATCTTTTAGAAAAGTTACGGGAAGGAAATATTTATGGAGATAAAACAATCGCTCAACAGGAGGGAGTATGGTCTAGAACGCATTTTTGGGACCGTAATTTTTGCTGTTCTAATAGCTATAATCCTTGGTTTTATGCGCACAACGGCTTTAGCTACCTCCAAAGAAGACATAGAAGTGAAGCACTATCCGCAAGTTGCAGAACAAGTGAAACGAGGTGATTTTGAATTTCGTAAAGTCCACGGCGTAGAAATGACGAGACTTGCCAATATACCTTTTTTGGTTACCTCTAAAACCACTGGTGAAGCACATGTTATCGTAAGCGACGAAAATGGCGAGATAAGAACTTCTAGCACTTGGAACTCTCGAGTTGATAATGCCAATTTGAATGATGCGGCATTAACTAAGAGCGAGAGCGGCAGCTATTTTGTGGATGAAAGTTTGCTCAACAGTAAGAGCGGGATTTGGTTTGGAAGTACGGACGAGGTGAGTACTACTCCCGACGATAATCTAGGTGCTTTGCCTTTTGATGTTTATACGGTAAAAGAGCTGCCAGTTAACGCAAACAAATGGCTGACTAAAGTAGAGTTTGAGGTTGTGATAGAAAGAGACAACTACGTTGTAAATCTTGGAACTGTTGAGGATTACCCAGTTGAGATAATAACCTCGATTAAGAATGAAGACACGAACGATCAATTCATAGACGAACATTCAACAATTACATTGGTGGACAAAGTTACTTATAGCGGACTTAAAGCTGGACAAACGTATACAATGGTCGGCACTTTGCATTATGCTCAAACTAACGAAATAGGCGAGGTGGAAGACCTTGGGACTGTCAAGGACGAAGAGGGTAATGACATTGTCGGCTCGAGTACATTTACGGCTAATAAATCAAGTGGAGATGTTGACGTTGAGTTTGTGTTTGACACTGACGAGCTAGGAGATAAAAGCGTTGTAGCTTATGAAGAATGTTATTTAGATGATGAGCTAATTGCTGAGCATAAAGATATTGCTTATCCCGGGCAAACTGTGACTTTGCGACCACCTGATGATACACCTACAGAAGACGACCCAACGCCAATTGAGACAAATGTGATAGCAGACGCTCTGCCGAAAACAGGTGATGACAATTTATTGATGTCGGTTTCCCTAGCTTTGTTAATCTCGTCGATTGCTTTGGCTTTTTCAGTCTTAATTTCTAGAAGGATTATATCTACGAGAAGGAAAGGAGAGTAGAGATGATTAATATCGAGAAACTATCAAGAATAAACAAAATTGCTGTCCTGCTAGTCACTCTTTTTGTCGCTCTTGGGATTTGTGTAGGGATTCAAGCGGTTCAAGCGGGCGCTCAAGGTGGCGAAGCGGTGGATACTAAGCAAGCTAGTCTAGCGTCACTGCAAGACGTCAAATTGGATGAATATCTTGGCGCAAAAACTTCTGTTAGAAGTTATCTTGAGTCGCATGAAAACGATGGGTATTTCATAGGAACACCATATGGCAATACTGCTCCTGGTCAGGGTGGCAACATCAACACTTGGGATTGTATGTATCCAAATGGTGATCGAAAGAGCAACGGGCTTGCATATATGAATTGCACTGGTTTTGTTGCTTATGTACTCAGAGCGTGTGGTGCTGACATTGATCAGATAGGAAACTACACTGCTTTAGATGGTTACAACAAGGGCAATGCGACAAACGCGACTAAGTGGTATACATTCTGTACAGAGAAGGGCATTGGATACAAGTTTGGTAGCATTTCGGAGGCGCTTTCCTCGGGAGTTCTAAGCAAGGGTGACATCATCTATATGGAACCTGACTGGAACGAAAACGATGCAGATTGTCACATAGGTTTCTTTTGGGGCAATTCGCCTAGCGACAACAAGTTTTGGCATTCTGCATCTAAACCGCTTTCAGGCAATCAAATAAGTGAGATAACTCCGAAATCTAGAGTGGTTGAGTGTTGGGTTTTCAAAACACAAGATTATGGCAACTTGAAGCTCTCGAAAAGATCTCTAGTGCCAGAAGCAACAGAGGGCACTAAGGTAAATTACTCGTTAGAGGGAGCTACTTTTGGTGTTTACACCGATGCAAGTTGTACTCAAAGAGCACTCGATAAGCACGGCAATGAAAGCGGAATTATCACAAATAGCACGGGATATGGAG
>CAVFJE010000181.1:0-11712 GCA_963622845.1 Dialister sp. CAG:486 | reverse complement strand
TGTTTGAAGTGTAGTGGTGAGCTGAACCTAGGCCTTCGTTGTAGCATGTCCAAATTCCAACTGTGCCACCACTTTGGATATAGTTAGCTGCACCGTCGTCAACCCAGCCATTTTGCTTGAGGTTTTCAATCTCAGCTTCATCTTTTGTATAGTAGTGAGATGAGCGACCCATTGCGCCAAGAGCTGAATTGTAGAGACGACGAACTGTGTTAGTGTCAGCAGTCTCAGGGATTACCTCGCTGAACCAGTCAATGCCCTCACCAATCCAGAAGTCTTCACCCATTTCACAGAGATCGACGAAGTCGTCATACTCTTTCTTGTTAGTTGTGAAGAGGTGCTCTGAAGTGATCTTGTTGTAAAGTCTGTAAACTGGTACATACTCGCCAAATTCAACGTCGAGAACAATTTGACCAGCAGCTTCAACAATGTCAATTGGAATTGTTTGCTCAACGGTGGAAACCTTTTGATACGTTGACATCATAGCCTCGTCGTCGCCCATGAGCTTTCTATAAGATTCATTTGCGACTTGCCACTGTGACTTGTCAATGAAAGAAGTTGCGTCAATGTCTTTGCCATCAACTTTGATTGTTTTAACCAAAGTTAGATTTCTCTCACCTTGTGCAGCAGGCAGCCATGAAAGTGTGACTTCTGTGCCTTCGTCAACCTCTACAATGTCCTCTGCTTTGACTTCTGCACCGTTAATTTTCACAGTACCTGTGCCTGTTAGAGTTGCAAGCTTGATTTGAACCTTCCAAGTTGCTTTGAGAGTTACTTCTCCAGTTGAGCCTTTAGGAATGCTTGTGACAGCGTTGCCTTCAGCGTCAACCCATCCAGCGAATGTGAATCCGTCTTTTGTAAGTGGCTTTAGAGTGACCTCATCTTCAACTGTGTAAGTTTCAGGATTGTCGTTTTGAACATCCTTTGTGTTCTCATAAGTAATTGCGTATGGAATTACCTCATATTTTGCATAAAGGGTTAGATTATCAAGGTCGGTTTCTGTTACCTCTGTGATAGGATCACCTGTAAATGCAGCATCTTTGTACCAACCAGCCTTAGTGTAACCTGCCTTATCTGGAACGTCTGGCAAAGTTGTTTTTGAGCCATAAGTGTACGTAGAAGGTGTGAGGTCTGTTAGTTCTTTTTCACCATCGAAATACTTAATTGTGTACTCATTTGGAGTCCATTCAGCTGTTAGGGTGATGTTCCCTGTTGTGCCTTTAGTAATTGTTTCAATCGAGAAGCTATCTTTTAACCAACCGTTGAAAGTTAAACCGTCTTTTGAAAGTTCTTGAAGAGTGATCTCATCTTCAACTGTGTAAGTTGCAGGGTTAGGATTCTCTGCACGCTTTAGGTTGTCATAAGTGATGGTGTAAGGAATTGTTGTCTTCTTTGCATAAAGCTTGAGCGTCCAATTGTCATCACCAGTCTCACTTGTTTCTAATTGAGTGATTGCTGTGTCTGAGAAATCAGACGTCTTATACCAACCAGCGTCTACGTTGTAACCTGTCTTGGTGTACGTTGGTAATGTGGTTGCAGTGCCATATGTGTGCTCAGTTGGAGTTAGATCGGTTAACTTAGTCTCCCCGTCATAATACTCAATCGTGCATTTTGCAGTCTGCACACCATACGTACCATCTCCAAGTGATTGCGGCATGTAGCCTTCTTTGAATAGGTCTTTGGTGAGTTCGTATTTATATGTACCGCCAGAAACTTCAACTTCTTTGGTTACATCTTGCTTTGGTGATGTTGGAGTAACATTGCCGTTAACAATTGGTGTTTTTTCAGTTACGCCTGTAAAGTCACCACCTGTGATTGAAACGGTTTGTTCAATTCCAGAGTAACGGGAATAAACACCGTAGCAGCCTTTGTAAGTACCGCCAGAAATTTCAACAGTTCCATCACTAGGAATGTAGACAGGAGCACAGAAATAGTGCCACCAAGTAGATGTGATTGGGTCACTAGTAGGTTTTGCTTGAGCTTCATAAGTGCCGCCATAAATTGTTATGTCAGCAGAGCCTCCAATGTTATTGCTGGAAGCAGCCGCAAACCAAGATGTGATAGAAGGTCCAGTTGTGCTGTCTCCCTGTTTACCTAAAACAATCTTACCACTGAATGCAGCAACGCCATACATTCCATCGGAAGTAACGCCACCTGCAGTGATTGTGCCATTTTCGATAGTTACTGTTGCTCCATTTTTAGATGAAATGATGCATTTAGAGTCAAGAGCGGCGGCATTAGCACCTGTAGGTCCAGTAATTGTGCCGTTACCAGTGATCGTAAAGTTTGTGTTGTTGCCAGTGACTTCGAAGATTTCAGGCCAAGTTTTAGCTTCATATTTATAAGTCTTTTTTGTTTCAGTTGATTCTGTGCCGGTTGAAGCAGTGTTCTCAGGGTTTTCAGACTTGATTGACTTACCTGCCATGTCAAGAGTCAAAGTCTTTCCTTCGACTTTAATGCCATAGACCTCAGTTGCATCCTTCAGCATCTTAATAGTGCTACCACTTAGTGCAGCTGTAAAAGCGTCTGCAAGCGTTGCATAGCTACTTGTTGTGCTACCATTGGTAACTTCAGCTACAGGTTCAGATGCTTTGATGCCATAGGTGCCATCACTATTAGCTTCACATTCATAGCCTGTTCCACATAATCCAGCGTTAAGCTCTTTGCTAAACGTTCCACCTGTAACACAAACAGTGTTGCCTGTTGTAGTTCCAGAGTCACCAGAGCCAGTGTCTGTACCTTTTACGATACATTGCTCAGTACCTTGGAAGTTACCACCTGTAATGTTGACAGTCTGTGACGTGTTTTTATAACGCGTAACTAGACAATGCGTACCCTTGAATGTGCCACCATGAATGTTAATGGTACCAGACGCAGTTGCAGCAATAACCGTCTGCTCTTTTTTTTCTTTATCTTGAGCAGTAGAAGATGTGTCAGCGGTCTTCTTGCACTCATAAGTACCACCGTAAATCGTAATGTTTGCAGTCTTCATTGTGTTATTTTCACCAACACAAGACCTGCCTGTCTTCATCGTTGGACCAGTGCCGTCAGTTTTGCCAAGAATAACTGTGCCATTATAACGAGGGAAAATGCCGTAGAAACCACATTTCTTGTCTTTGCAAATGCCAGTTGTGATTTCACCATTTTCGATTGTGAGTGTTGCTGTTTTCGTTGCGTCATCTTTTACGCCTTCGACAAGCAAGAGGCATTTTTCATCATAAGTTGTGCATGCGTCTGAATCATCAGCAGGACCAATAATCTTGCCATTGCCAGTAATCGTTAAGTTTCCGCCTTCTTGAACTGCAATAACACGGCATTGAGGGGAATTGTTTTTATTAGCTACATCAAATCCGCTGCCATAATCAGAAGTAATCTTGTGTGTTGCCATGTCAAGTGTTATTGTTTTGCCCTTGACAACAACTCCATAGACGTCAACTAGGTCTTTTAGAAGTGTGACGGTCTGACCGTCAGTCGCAGCATCAATTGCAGCTTGAAGTGTTGCATACTTGGTGTCACCAATTGAAGCAACCTCATCAGTTGCAGCAAAAGTTCCGTCCGCGTTTTCTGTTAGAGTGAAGTTTTCAGCCAACATGCCAGCGTCAAGTTTTGACGAGAATGTTCCGCCAGAAACTTTGATAGTTCTCTCGCCTGCAGCAGCTTCAGTTGTTGCAGCTGCAACAGTTGCAGTTTTAGCAGCAACAGATTCGTCCTTGCCACTCTCGTCGTATTTAACAATGTCTTTGTTAGTTGAAGTGAACTTTCCGCCAGAAATTGTAATTGTTTGATTGGTTGTCTTGTAACGAGAAACTAAAATGTTCTTGCCTTTAAATTCGCCACCTTTAATGTCAATGGTGCCAGAAGCTGTTGCAGCAATAACAGTCTCTTCGTGATTTAGTGTATCCTGACCGCTTTCTTTGCACTCAGTCTTCTTGCACTCGTAAGTTCCACCATAAATAGTGACGTTTGCCTTAGGCATAGTGTTGTTCTCGCCAATTACTGATCTACCAGTTGTAATAGTTGGACCAGTGCCATCGCTCTTACCAAGAATAACTGTTCCGTTATAACGAGGGAAGATGCCATAGAAACCACATTTCTTGTCACTTGAAATGCCCGATGTAATGGTTCCGTCTTCAATTGTAAGAGTTGCAGTCTTTGAAGTGTCTGTTGAAGAACCTTCAACAAGAATCAAAGCCTTCTCGTCCATTGTGTTGCAAATCTCTGCGCCATCTGCTGGACCTTCAATAGTTCCATTGCCCTTGATAGTTAGGTTACCACCTTCTTGCACAGCGATAATTCTGTTATCTGGTGAAGTACCCTGTTTTGAAGAATCAAAGTTTGTTTTGTAATCAGAAGTAATCTTCTTTCCAGCCATATCAAGAGTAATTGTCTTACCTTTTACAACCGCACCATAAACGTCTGTGTTGTCTTTGATGAGTGTAACAGTGTCGCCAGTGTTTGCTTTGTCAAACGCATCTTTTAGTGACTCGTATTCAGTCTCGCCAATTTTAGCAACCTTTTCTTTAGTTTCAGTTGTGCCTTGATCTGTTGAGCCTGAGCCTTCAGTGCCGCCAGTTTCGGTGCCGCTTCCCGAGCCAGTTCCGCCTGCTGTTCCATCAGTGCCTGTTGAGCCGGAATCAGTAGAGCCTGTATCTGTTGAACCTGAGTCTTTTCCACCTTGATCAGTTCCAGAAGTATCCGTTCCTGTGCTTGGTGAAGTAGTTTCTGTCTGCTCTGAGCCAGAACTATCAGCAAAAGCTTGTGTTGTTTGTAGCGAAGGCATAAGACCAATGACCAGTGCGAAAGTCAAAAGCAATCTTATTGCCACGCCGCGTGGTGTGATTTGTGAGTCTTTCACTTTAATACCTCCTTCTTCCTCTCTAGCACTTCTCTCCCTTTGTTGTGCCACCATAGTACCTCCTAACAATAAAAACGAACAAATACATTTGATCTCTATTTAATAGTGAATATTTCACTAAACAGATGATTAAAATGTAACAGTTATTATATCTGAAATACCCCCCCCCCAGAAAAATTTTGGTGAAGTTTACGACAGTAGGGGCAGTATTTCTGATTTGTATTCAAAAAAAATAAAAATGGATAGTTTTTTCAAACAATGTGTTTAAATTTCTAAACATCTATTAAATTTCAAGGTTTGTAAAACTCTCTTTTAGTGGTGTTTTCAGCTAATTTGATAAAGTTGTTACTTTTCGAAAAACATGACAGGCATCATAAATTTTCTTGTAGCATATATTTATGCGTGAAAATGCTTAAAAAAATCACAGAAATTAAAATTTTGAGGGGAGTTGATTGAAAGCGTATGCCAGCAACAATTTTAGTCGGAACACAATGGGGCGATGAAGGAAAGGGCAAAGTTACCGACCTCATCGCAAGAGACTTTGACATGGTGGTTAGATGCAGCGGTGGCAACAATGCTGGTCATACTGTTATTGCGGGGGACACGAAGCTTGCGCTCCATTTGATGCCTTCAGGTGTTATGTATCCGCATTGCACGCCTGTTATTGGCAACGGTTGCGTGATTGACCCGGGCGTTTTAGTGAAAGAGATGGCGATGCTGGCCGCTAGTAATATTACTTGCGACAGTCTAAAAATCTCTTGCGACGCTCATGTGATTATGCCTTATCACAAAGTCTTAGATGGCGCTGACGAAAAGCGTCTGGGTAAAAACAGGATTGGTACGACGAAGCGCGGCATTGGACCTTGCTATCAAGACAAAGCAGCAAGACGTGGCATTCGCATGCAAGATCTCTTGGATGAGAAAATCTTTAAGTTGAAGCTCGACAACGTTTTGCAACGCACAAATTTAATTTTGAAGCGTGTTTATGGTCTCCAAACTTTTACGGTCGATGAAATCTTTGAAGAATACTGCGACTATGCAAGAATTTTGGGAAGGCATGTTATCGAAACTGCTCAATATATAAATGATGCTCTTCGAGACAAGAAGAACATTCTCTTCGAAGGCGCGCAAGGCACGATGCTTGACATTGACCATGGAACTTATCCATTTGTTACATCGTCATCGTGTTGTAGTGGCGGAGCTTGCACTGGAGCTGGTGTTGGACCAACCAAGATTGATCGCGTCGTCGGCATTATGAAAGCCTACACAACTCGCGTTGGCGAAGGTCCTTTCCCCACAGAAGTTATTTTTGAAGAAAACGGTGGAGCCGGCCAAGATGCTAAGGACGCAGACACACTTTGTGAAGTAGGTCACGAATATGGCACTACAACAGGCAGAAAGCGCAGATGTGGTTGGTTTGATGCCGTTGTTGGAAGATATGCTGCCGACATTCACGGACTAAGTGAGATTGCTCTAACAAAGTTAGATGTCTTGAGTGCGTTTGACACAATCAAGGTTTGTGTTGCTTATGAGTGCGATGGCAAAACTTATGATTACTTCCCGATGCAACAATCTGTCCTATTTCATGCCCGCCCTCTTTATGAAGAGTTGCCAGGGTGGGCTGAACAAGATATTTCAAATTGCAAAAGGTTTGAAGATTTGCCCAAAAATGCTCAAAACTATGTTGAATTTTTAGAAAAGCAAGTCGGAGTAAAGATGACAATTGTCTCAACTGGTCCAGACAGAGACCAAACAATTTTGCGTTAATCATGCTGCTCTCACAACTTTGTTTCTTAATGACGCTTGCAATTCTTATTTTTGCGTCATATAAAGATATTAAAACTAGAACTGTTTCGAACATAACGATTCTAACAATAGTCTTAGTTTGGCTTTTGCTTAGCATCTATAGTTTGTTGCTAGCGAGAACAGACATATTAGAGGTAGCAAGCAAGTTAATCCAGGCACTCTTTGTTTTTGCAATATTTTTGGCAATCACTTGCATACTCGAAAAGGTGTCAAACAAAGAATTGTTTGGAGGCGGCGACATCAAGATAATTGGTGCACTGTCGCTAAATTTAGAAATTTCTGGAATTCTTTTAATGTTGCTAATTGCAAGCATTATTTCTCTATTAGTAATTTTTTGCAGGATAGTTTTCAAAAAAAATGATTACGAAAAAGAAATTGACACAACTATTGCCTGGATACCTTGCATTACATTTGGTTACGCGATTGTAAATGTTGGATTGTTTTTGTGAAGAAAAATGGTGGTCGGAGGGGGACTTGAACCCTCGGCACGCGGATTTTCAGTCCGCTGCTCTACCAACTGAGCTACCCGACCACGGACTATCTATAATAGCACAAAATTTTCGATGTAATGTCAATGTTTTATAACTATAATAAACAACGCAAATTATGAAGACAAACTTTAATAACATAACTCAAGCAGCTTTAATTGCGGCAGTTTACGCTGCAGCGACGCTTTTGTGCAATTTGGTTTTGCCTGGTATATCGTGGGGCCCAGTGCAGATAAGAATTAGCGAGGCACTATGTTCTGTGGCAATGCTCACACCGGCAGCAATTCCAGGACTCACCATTGGGTGCGTGATTGCAAACGCACTAAACACGATTATTTCTGGAACAGGAGCGCTTGGGCTTCTCGACGTTGTATTCGGAAGTTCTGCAACTTTCTTAGGTGCCCTTTTTTGCTGGAAGCTGAGAGAGAAAGGCATCGTTGCGCTATTCTCATTTGTGTTGACAAACGCAATAATAGTGCCAGCGTACTTGCCAATTTTGCTTCAATTCAGCGGTTATTATACAATCCCTTTCACAGACATCTCACTAGATGGCATGTGGATTTGGATGTACATCTTTGGTGTCATTAGCTTGACAATCAGTGAATCTTTAGTGCTCTATATTTTGGGCGCGCCAATCAAAAATGCACTCAAATCGTACATCTCAAGTGAGCAATCTCTAGCTTACTAATTTAGAGATAAGTTACTGTTTCGCTCAGCTCTTTTCTAGATTCATGATTTGGAAGTGGACCTGCTCCAACAGACGCAAAACCAAGGTCGAGAATCATCAAGATTTCTTCGTTTGCTGGTAGTCCTAACTTTTCGTGAACTAGGTCAGGATCAAAGGCGTTTACCCAGCAACTATCGACACCTTCTGCCGCTGCAGCTAAGCAAAGGTGAGTTGCGACAATTGACGCATCTTCGATGCCGCTGTCTCTGCTCTCTCCTGGATAGGTGTAGACGTTTTCTTTGTCGAAGGCTACAACTAACACTGTTGGAGCTCCATATCTGCAAGGGGTCAACTCATCGATTATTGCTAGGTGCTTTTCGTCTTTTAAAACGTAGATGTGCTGCTCTTGCAAGTTCTTTGCTGTTGGTGCCCAGCGACCTGCCTCTAAAATCGCGTTTAGCTGTTCGTTAGAGATTTGTCTTGTTGCATCATATTTTTTGCACGAGTAACGCTTCTTTACTAGTTCTAAAAAATTCATAGCGCAACCTCCTATTTTACAATTTGAATGAATATCTTTAATCATAGCAAATTTAAATGCTTAATCTCCATTGAGTGAAAACTCGTCTATAATAGCTAACATGTTTGAACTTACCACAGATGCACATTTTGATTCGGCGCACTTTCTCAGTGATTATCATGGTAAATGCGAAAACTTGCATGGTCATAGGTGGGGTGTGACCGTCGCAATAACTTCAGAAAATTTGCAAAAATCTGGAGATGAGCTCGATATGGTAATGGATTTTTGTGATTTTAAGCGGATTGTGCGTGAAGTTGCAGATTCTCTTGATCACACAACCCTTGTGGAGGTCGGCACACTTAAAGACGAGACAGTAGAACTTCTTCAAGAAGAGGGATTCACAATCAAAATTCTTTCATTTAGAACAACTGCTGAAAACTTAGCAAAGTATATTTGCCATGAGATTGAAGCACGGGGTCCTAAGTGCTCTTGGGTTGAAGTGAGAGAAACGCCTAATAACAGAGCTAAATATATTAATGTGTAGCGACTAAAAGGACAAAAAAATGAGCGAGCAAAAAGCCAACATTTTGAAAGCTCTAAATAGTGGAATTTTCTACGTCGGCATTGTTGCGTTCATCGTTTTGATCATCTATGCACTTATCATCAATTTTGTTCTAGCAATTCATATTGCACTCGTGTGCGGGATTTCTTTTTTGCTTTGTACAATCTTGAGAAAAGTTATAGACGCACCAAGGCCCAACATTAGAGACAGCATCTATTCCAAAAAGAGCGGTGAGTCATTTCCTTCAAGGCACGTTTTCAGCTCATGTTTAATCGCCTTGTCTTGGCTATACGTTAATTTTTATGTTGGAATTGCCCTTTGCATTATGACTTTGTTGCTTGCTTTTGTGAGAGTTTCGATGGGAGCGCATCACGTACGTGACGTTATAGGTGCAATTTTTCTATCTTCTCTTTGTTGTGCAGCTGGATATCTCATTTTCATCTAAAAGTTCATGGTAGGCTTCTAAAAGAGATGCATCCACGTTATCACGAACGGCACACCCAGGCTCACTTTTGTGATTGCAATTGCGAAATTTGCACATAGAAGATAGCTCAACGATGCTTTTAAATGTCTCATTAATTCCTCTTTCACAATTGATTAAACCGAGTGCACGAACTCCAGGCATATCGATTATGTTTGTATCCTCTTCCATAGTCACCATCTCTCTAGCAACAGTAGTATGTCGCCCTTTGTCGTCGTAGGAACGCACTTCTCCTGTGGCTAACACTTCTTTTCCTGCGACTGCGTTGACAAGACTTGACTTACCTGCTCCACTTTTTCCAAGAAGTACAGTCGTTGTTGATTTGCAAAATAACTTTTCTGCTGAGGACGCCTTCAAGTTTTTTGTTGCGTCAAGAGTGAAAATCATAGCATCAAGCTCGCTTACTTGCGTGAGGTAAACCTCATCAAAAAGAGAGATGACAGCGTCATTTTCATCGTCTAATATTGCAGGACAATCACAAAGATCGCACTTCGTTAAAATTAATTTTGTAACTGTGTTGCAATTTTTAGCGATCACAAGTTCGCGGAGAAGTTGCTTTTTGTTAAAAGATGATGCAACATTGCATATAGCAACGCAATCGAAATTAGCTGCTAGCACTTGCACTTTTCCGCGATTTACCGGATCATTGCGCACAAGAGTTGTCTTTCTGTCTTCAATATTATCAATGATGCCTGTCTCACACGAGGCGTCTTTTGAGATCTCAACGATATCTCCAATAGTGATAGCTTTGTGAGTTTTCGAAAAGTGTGCGTTATATTCGCAGCGTAGCTCGCCTTGTTGCGTTTGAACAAGGGGGAGACCTCTGTCAAGTTTAATCACCCTGCCTTGCATTTAAGACCTTGATTTCTTCTTCGACCTGTACAAAAGTGTAAGCGAGATGCCTACCGAGAGGAAAATTGCGGCACTAATTAGATGTGGAGGCGAAAGTCGCGACGAACTAGTGTCACCTCTTGAGACAAGCGAGCTCTGTTCAACATGAATGTCACAAAGCCCTTCATGTTCTTGACAGGCCGCGTTGAACGTGCCTCTAAGGGTTAGTGTTGTTCCTCTTTTGCCGTAAGCTCCATAAGTGTCGATGAGCGAAGTTGTCGCATTAGTGGCAAAGAATGTCATCTCATTTGTCGACTTGTTATTTGACGCTTGCTGAAGTGTCACCCAAAAATGTTTGTCGTCAAATGCAACAGTTCTTGCCTCACCAATCGCCTCCCCTTCAATTTGAACGGTTTGCCCATCGTATATTGACGGAGATTCATTTAGTTGCGATATTGACACGTCATATAAAAATGATGAATCAGTTGCTTGAGACGGATCGATCAAATTATTCGATTCTTGGCTTGGCGCAGCAGAAATTCCTCCCTTATCTTCTGGAAGTGAACCACTACAACCACTCAAGGATAGAGAGCTCACTAGACAAAGACAAACGCAAAGAGTAGCTTTTGAAGTTGACTTACCTTTTTTCTTTGCACTTCTAAGAGCCGAGGTGTGAGGCTTGAAACTTGCGACGATTTGAGCGATAAATGCAAGAAGAGCAATAAATTCAAGACGACCTGCCCACATAAGCAAGATGTAGAAAAGTTCCAGTGTAACAGGCATTCCAGGTACGGCAATTCCGCATGTGAGACCTCCATTAGATGCTAGCGCAATTGATTCATAGATTGCCATCAATGAGTCATAGCCATGAATAATGCCTGCTAGAGAGCCGATTAAATAGGTCACTACATATAGAATGAAGATCGTCATTGCATTTTTTATAACAGAATTGTCGAGCTGACGCTTACCTATGTGATGATAGTGTGCCTTTATTTTGGCACTTTGAGGAGCGATGGTCTGTCTGATCGTCAAGACGTGAGACTTAGCGATTATGCCTATGCGATCAAATTTAATACCACCTGCAGTGCTACCTGATGATCCACCAACTGCCATTACAAGAGCGATAATTAAAAAAGCTCCAGAAGTAAATCCGCTAGCCAGTTGTGGCTGTGTGACAACAGAGAGACCAGTTGTGGTGAAAGCGGCGATTATCGTAAAGATTCCGCGATGTAAAATTGCTGGAAGATCGCTCATCAATGCTTTTGACGATATCGACAGCGAGAAAATAACCGTCATAATTAGTAGCCATACAATTCCCGTTTTGATTTCAATGTCATCGAAGAAATAGATGCTTTTCCCTTTGAATATCCAATAGTAAAGGGTAAATGAGATTGCTCCCAATAACATAACTATCATGCAAACAAATTCAATGAAAATGGAGTTGTAATACATGATTGATTGAGACATAGGAGCAAGTCCGCCAGTTATGAAAGTTGTGATTGCAATCC
>CAVFJE010000180.1:5055-7538 GCA_963622845.1 Dialister sp. CAG:486 | reverse complement strand
CACGATAACTTTAAATTTTTTTTGTAAGTGGTTAACGAGTTTGTAACATAAAAATAAGCCATATACTGGGAAAATATGTAAAAAAATAAGATGATATAATTTTAAACATGAAAATTGATCTACCTAAAAGATTCACTACTCGCCTAGCACCTTCCCCTTCTTCAAAGTTGCATCTAGGTAATGCCCTCTCCTTTTTGATTACATGGAGTTTAACTAGAAAATACGGCGGTATAGTGCGTCTTCGCATGGATGATCTAGACGAACGGTGTAAAAATCAGTCAATCAAAAATGATGTTATACAAACCCTTAGGTGGCTTGAAATAGATTGGGATGGACCAATAATATTTCAATGTGATCGTGATAACATTTATCAAGATTATTTCAACGAACTATCTCAAAAAGCTATAACTTATCCATGTTTTTGTTCCAGAGCCGATCTTCATGCAGCTTCAGCCCCGCACACAAGCGATCAAACAGTTATATATAAAGGCACTTGTAAAGCCCTTAGTGAAGATGAAGTTGACAGAAAAAGAAAGGTTAGAAGGCCTGCTATACGCATTGAAATCCCTGAAAATACAACTATTTCTTTTAACGATCTCATTTGTGGCGATTACTTTCAAGATCTAAATAGAGATAGTGGCGATTTTATAATTCGCAGAAGCGATTTTGTATTTGCCTATCACCTAACTAGTGTTATAGATGACATCGAAATGGGTATCACGCATGTAATTCGAGGATGCGATCTTCTGTCAAGTACCCCAAAACAAATATTTTTGCATAATTTGTTAGATAAAGATGAAAGTGAAATAGCTTATGCTCACCACCCATTACTTGTAGATAGCCAAGGTAGGCGACTTGCAAAACGTGATAGTGACAAGACAATAGGCGAGATGAGATGTTTAGGTGCAACACCTTCTTCTATCAGAGGCAAAATCGCGCAGCTTTTGGGTATAGTCGATCAATATTGTGAAGTTAGTGCAGATGAGTTTATAGATTTAATTGACTTCGACGAACTTAAACGTTGTAATCGAGAGATTGTAGTTAACTACGATAATAGTTAATCAAACATCCAGCACGAAGAATATCTTTTTCATTGTCGCTTAAATTGCCAAGAGAAAGGCTTACATTATCGCACTTACCTTGTGAAATCACATAGCTCTCAATCTGACTATCATCTTTTAGGGCGAATAAAATATCGACAAGAACAACGTATGATCCAACTTGTATTTTATCGCCATCCTCGGTCAAAAAAGGCAACATTCCCCAATTTATACAATTTGAGCGATATCGTTTAGTTGCATAACTTTTAGCAAAATTAGCTCCTCCACCTAAAACTCGTTGACAAGAAGCAGCTTGTTCTCTAGCTGAGCCATCACCAGGGTTTTTTGCATAAATCGCACTGCAAATATTAGTATTACTTTCATTGATTGCAATTCCTTTGTCGACAACAGCGGAGACAACATCCGATATTTCGGCACTATCAAAATCAAGATTTGCGACTTCCTTAGCTCTGTTGACATAGTTTGGATCTCTGCGAGAGAGCGTAAATTCAGCTAAACGTAAAGGGTTAGATCTAAAGCTTGACGTCTCTCCGCTAGGTATAAGCTCATCTGTTGTTGTTACATCATCATCTATGTGTGAAACAATTTTGATTAATAAGTTTTTTGATAGAGCTTTTTGCTCTGGCCAATCTTTGATATTAGGTCCAAACTTCAATTCATAATTTGGATCTTCATTGCCAAATCCAAAATATACTCTTTTTCTATAGATCGAGTCATCAAAGTCACACTCAAAGCGTTCTTCAAATTCTGTACAAATGTCACTTGCAGCAGTCAAAATTCCTTGATTTTTTGCAGTTGCAGCAATTGATCGAGCATCCATCAACGCCACTCCAGTCATCTGACCCTCAATAGGTTTAGAACCTTCACGATTTGGGAAATTTCGTGTAGTATGACGAATTGAAAATTCACCATTAGCTGGCGTATCCCCAGCTCCAAAACATGGACCGCAAAAACATTCTCTAAATATTGCTCCACACTCTAAAATATCTGAGAGAGCTCCATTTTTGAGAAGTGCTTGGTAAACAGGCAAAGAATCTGGATAAACCGAAAGTCGAAAGATTGAATTTCCAACATCACTGCCTTTTAGAATATTTGCCGCAGCCATAATATTGCCATAAGTGCCTCCACTGCATCCTGCAATTACACCCTGGTCAACTATTATATTTCCACTGTTATCTACCTTTGATAGAAGATCAATTGAAGCTCCTGATATCTGTGCGTTGGCATTATCTTGAGCTTCGCCTAAAATTGTCTTCGCGTCAGCCTTGAGCTCATTTATTGGAAGAGCCAGAGATGGATGCATTGGAAGGGCAATCATGCACTCAATTTTGCTCAAATCAAGCATGATAGCGCGATCATAAATTGTCCCCTCTTCAACAGCTAACTTTTTATAGTCGTTATCACGCTTGTGAGCCTTAAAAT
>CAVFJE010000180.1:1915-5045 GCA_963622845.1 Dialister sp. CAG:486 | reverse complement strand
CTATTGCATTGCGTGTCTCTTGTGAGAGATTTTTTATACCTGGACCTGCAAATTCAATAATCGAATTTTTGAGAAAACCATTTTCATAAGTTGCGGCAATCAGTGCAAGTGCGACATCGTGAGGACCAACTCCAGGATTTAGCTTGCCACTCATATACACAAGCACGACATCTGGCTTTGCAATGTCATAAGTGCGCGACAATAATTGCTTAGCTATCTCTCCCCCGCCTTCGCCTATGGCAAGTGTACCTAAAGCGCCATAACGAGTGTGAGAATCGCTTCCTAAGATCATTTTGCCACATCCAGCCATCATTTCTCTATTGTATGAGTGGATGACTGCAACATTTGGAGGTACAAAAATTCCGCCATATTTATGGCAACATGAGAGCGCAAATTGGTGATCGTCCTCATTTATCGTGCCCCCCACCGCACAAAGCGTATTATGGCAATTTGTAAGCACATATGGAACAGGAAACTTTTCTATACCAGCTGCTCTAGCGGTTTGAATTATGCCAACATAAGTAATGTCATGACTTGTCAAAGAATCAAATTTGATATGTAGCAAGTCGTCTGAACTATCTTGATGATGAGATTCAAGAATTTGATAGGCGAGCGTTTTCGCTCTGTCAACTTCCCCCTCATATGCACTCGGGATTCCATCTCTAATTATTGTTGGCTTCTTTATTAGTTCCATAACTTTGTTATCCTCTATAATTTGTCAATGATCTGATCCGTAAATTCTTTAGTTTTCGAAATTCCACCTATATCTGGAGTGCGCACTTTGCCATCTTCTAATGTAGTAAAGATTGCACATCGTAGCTTGTCGGCAAGCTCATTTGAAAGACAATCTTCAAGCATCATCGCAAAAGATAAAAGAAGCGAAGTTGGATTAGAGATACCTTGACCTGCAATATCAGGCGCTGACCCATGGACAGCTTCGTATATCGTCACTTTATCTCCGACATTAGCGCTCGGCGCAAACCCAAGACCACCAACCAGACCTGCACACAAATCAGAAATAATGTCCCCATAAAGATTTGGTGCAACAAGAACGTCAAATTGGGATGGATCGCTAACCAGCTTCATGCAGAGCGCATCAACAATTACAGTGTCACTTTCAATATCAGGATGAGCTTTGGCAACACTTTCAAATGTATCGAGAAAAAGACCGTCAGTCATCTTCATAATGTTCGCTTTATGAACACATGTTACTTTTCTGCGACCATGTTTTTTAGCATAGTTAAATGCATATTCGCAAATTTTGCGTGACGCCGCTTCTGTGATTAGCTTAATGCCATGCGCTACACCGTCTCCGATCTTATATTCAATTCCCTTGTATAAATCTTCACTGTTTTCACGCACGATTACAAGATCAACGTCTTCATATCTAGTCTTTACGCCTGGAATAGATGAGATTGGTCGCAAATTAGCAAAAGTCTTAAAGTGCTGACGAAGCTGTACATTGATGGAGCGAAAACCACTTCCAATAGGCGTTGCAGTTGGACCTTTTAGGGCAACTTTTTGACTTTCAATTGCATCAAGAAGTCCATCTTGCAATAATTTCCCACTTCTCTCATATAGCTCTGCACCTGCATCGAAAATTGTCCAATCGATACTTGCTTGTAGGGCTTCTGAAACCTCTAGCACACTTTCACTAATTTCTTTGCCGATGCCATCTCCTGGTATAAGTACTGCTTTCATTTGCGCGAACTACCTCCGAAAAAATTTTTTTATTGTTAAGAGTTTATGTCTAATCATTAATTCTAATACAGGCACCAAACGTGGATAGATACGACATCGATTAAAATAGATAATTAGCAAAATTGCAATAATTCCCCATTTTAGAAAGGGACGATAAAAAAGATGCGAATTTATCCAGATGTTCAAGAAATTAAAGAGATTTTTCTTGATAAATTATGTGAGGAATATCGTCAAAACAACAACATTGATATTGAAACTTGCGAGAAAAGAGGCGTCAAACGTGGTCTTCGTGATGTCGATGGAACAGGTATTCTAGCTGGTCTTACTAACGTTTGTGACGTTATTGGCTATGACAGAGATAAAAATGGCAACGTAGTACCAATTCCAGGTAAGCTAGTTTATAGAGGCATAGATATCAATGACATCGTCATGGAAGGCCTAGAGTCTGATAGGTTTATGTTTGAGGAAGTCGTATGGCTTTTGCTTTTAGGTAATCTGCCAGACAAATCAACCCTAAAAGCATTCGAAGAACTTCTTGACTCGCACAGAGAGCTCCCCGCTGGATTTCCAGAAACACAAATCATGGCTGCTCCATCCCCTGATATCATGAACAAGATTGCAAGGTCAGTTCTAGCAATGTATTCTTACGATGAGAATGCCGAAGATACTTCACTAGAAAACATAATTCAACAAAGCATTAATTTGATTGCTGGAATTCCAACTATGATGGTATATGCTTATCAAATTATGCGCCATGCCTACCATCACGAATCTCTTCACTTGCACTATCCAAAAAAGCAGCTCTCAACTGCTGAACATATATTGGCAACTTATCGTCCTAACCAAGAGTTCACCAAAGAGGAAGCAAGATTGCTCGACTTGTGCCTTGTTGTACATGCAGATCATGGTGGCGGTAACAATTCTGCGTTTACAACTAGAGTCGTCTCATCAACAGGCTCTGACACGTATAGTGCGATCGCAAGTTCAATCCTATCACTCAAAGGACCAAAGCATGGTGGTGCGAACTTAAAAGTCATGCAGCAACTCGACGAGATGATTACATCAATCAAAAATGTTGACGATGACGATGAAGTTTTAGAATATCTAAAATCTATTCTAAGATGTGAAGTGGGAGATAGGTCTGGTCTAATTTATGGCATGGGTCATGCAGTTTATAGAGTTTCTGACCCTAGAGCTCAAATCTTAAAGAAACATTGTGAAAATCTAGCGATTGAAAAGGGTTTAGAGCGAGAGTATAAAATGCTAACTCAAATTGAGAAGCTCTCTCAAGAAGCTTTTTGTGAAGTTAAGGGTAAGTGCAAAGACATCTGTGCAAATGTGGACCTCTACTCTGGTCTAGTTTATAGAATTCTAGGTATTACTGAAGAGCTATTTACTCCAATTTTTGCTATTTCGCGTTGTGCTGGAT
>CAVFJE010000180.1:0-1905 GCA_963622845.1 Dialister sp. CAG:486 | reverse complement strand
GCTGGATGGTGTGCACATCGCATGGAGGAAGTTGAATTTGCTAATCGCATTATTCGACCTGCTTATAAATTTGCTGGCGAATTTCAAGAGTATATTCCTCTAGAAAATAGATAGTGAACTAATGAGTGGCCTTATATATACTTTTTAAGAAAGCTCTTTCTATGATGCTCTGTAATCCCAAATTTATTAATCGCATCTATATGCGCTTTAGTGCCATATCCTTTATTTTTAGACCATTCATACTCAGGGTATTTTTGCGATAGTTCTTCCATATAATTGTCACGCTCAACTTTAGCTATTACAGATGCAGCTGCGATTGAAGCAGATTTAGAGTCGCCTTTAACGATACAATGAACGCGATCGTCGTCTAGATCAATATTGTTACCATCAATAAATATTGCACCTAGTGTTATATGCGCATCCTCGCATCTTTTAATCACTTCACAAAAAGAAAAACGTAGCGCTTTTGCAATTCCTACCTCATCGATTATTTTTGGCTCTATCATGGCAACAGTTGAAAAAAGTGCTTTAGAGATAATGTTGTTAGCGACCTCTGGTCTTCTATTCTCTGTTATCTTTTTAGAATCGTTTAGCCATTTTATATAAGTTTCAGCCTCAAAGACTACTCCTCCTGCTGCAAGCGGACCTGATAGAGGACCTCTTCCAACCTCATCAATGCCAATAATGAGAGAGCCTCTTCCAAGCTTTCTATCAAACTCAAAGAGTGCAGAAACTCTTTGTCTATCTTGTTCTTCTGTTAATCTAGGCATAATTAAAAAAAGCCCTCAGAAAGTGAGGGCTTGAGTTCACAAAATTATTTGAATAATCTAAACTAAGCAAAAGCCTTCTCTTTAATTTTGGCAGCTTTACCAATCTTATTGCGAAGATAATAAAGCTTAGCTCTATTGACATCGCCAAGACGAGTTACTTCAATCTTGTCAATCTTTGGTGAGTGAATTGGGAAAGTTCTCTCAACGCCAACGCCAAAACTGATCTTTCTAACTGTAAAAGTCTCTCTAGATGAATGACCTTGACGTGCAATAACATCACCTTGAAAGACCTGAATTCTCTCTCTATTACCCTCTACAATTCTGTAGTGAACTTTAACATTATCTCCTGCCTTAAACTCAGGAATATCAGACTTCATCTGTTGTTGTTCAATTGCTCTAATGTAATCCATTTTTTCGTCTTTTCCTTGCTACTTATTAACAATTTCTCTTAATAACACGAACATCTATTATATACAAAATTCTGAAAAAAGATATAAAATTTATACTTTTTTGCGATGTAACATTAATCAATGCGATGCACTTTCAAGTTATTGTCTTCAACCGACAATGCAATTTTGCCATTCAAAATATCCAAAAGCTCGTCCCCCACAACTTCTTTTCGCCAACCGCTCAACAATTTATTGCCGTCATGTTTTCCTCTAGCAAGATCAGTTAATTGATCAGAAGATGCTAAAACAAGAGGTGAAATACCATTTTCCTTAGCGCGCAAACGTAAAAGTGCATTCATCAAATAAACTGTCTCAGTGACGCTGACTTCATTTGTATTGCTTCCCGAAATAACAGGCCAACTATCCTTGTCTACTTTCCTTGCCTTTTCAAGGCAATGCAAAATCTCTCTTGCATCACGAATCGATATTAGGTTTCTCACTCCTCTAATCACAAAGAGTTCTTCAATGTACATTGGATCTCTTTTGCAAATCTCACACACTTGCTCATCAGATAACACCCAGCGTCGAGACACGTTTTTCTTCATAGCAACTTTCTCTCTCCAAGCAGCAACTTCACGTGCTAAACACAACTCTCTTTGCGTCAAATGCGATGCAGATTTTAAGTGGATAAACCTTTCATAGGGGTCATTTTTAAGCTTTGAGATGTCTGTTAGACTCTCAAATTC
>CAVFJE010000179.1:0-2166 GCA_963622845.1 Dialister sp. CAG:486 | reverse complement strand
TGAGTTTGTCCATCAAAGGAACAACCTTTTTTGCATACGCGTTTGCCTTTTTTTGCCCATCTTCAATTTCACGTGCTGCGTGGTGTGCAACGTGCAATTCATCGCAAGTCTTGTGGATCATCTTTGCGCCTTCGCAAATTTGCTCGAAACGCTTGCGCTGACCTTTCGCTTTGCCTTCACCGACAAGCTTTTCAACGCTAATTATAATCTCAGCAAGTTCTGCTGCATAAGACTCAATTGCTGGCAAATAATCACGTCTAACCAGCCTTTTCATAGTTCTGCACTCGATGTTCATCTGCTTGTTATACTTCTCTAACTTGACATCGTATCTGCATCTTACTTCAACGCGATTTAAAACATGATGCTTTTCAAAGAGTTGATAAGACTTGTCACTTACATAAGCAGGGAGTGCCTCCGAAGTGTCTTTTAGATTTGACAGTCCACGTTTTGCTGCCTCTTCAACCCAATCGTCGCTATAACCATCACCATTAAAGATAATTCTTGAATGTTCGGTGAGAGTTTGTTTGACCCACTTGCGGCTCGCGCTAATGAAGTCATCGCCACTTTTGCCTTCCATGTCATCGCAAAACTTTGAGAGCGCGTCAGCCATCGCAGTGTTGAGAACCATGTTCGTGTCGCTCAAATTTTGTGAAGCTCCAGGCATCCTAAACTCAAACTTGTTGCCTGTAAATGCAAAAGGTGAAGTTCTGTTTCTGTCTGTGTTGTCTTGCTCAAAATTTGGGAGAACACCAACGCCCAGGTCCATCTTGTTGTTGGCAGATGTGTGGTAATCCTTGTCAGAGATGATTGCGTCAACCACCTTGTCTAGCTCATCGCCCAAAAATACACTAATTATGGAAGGTGGTGCCTCGTCCCCACCAAGGCGATGGTCATTAGCTGCACTTGCAGTCGTCATTCGCAGCAAGTCTTGGTAGTCGTCAACCATCTTGATGATGCAAGTGAGCACGACCATGAAGCGCAAATTTGAGATTGGGTCATCGCCTGGTTCTAACAAATTTTTGCCATCGACTGCAATCGACCAATTGTTATGCTTGCCTGAACCATTAATATGTGCAAAAGGTTTTTCGTGTTCAAGACAGACTAAACCATGGTGACTGGCCAAAAGCTTCATTTTCTCCAGTGTTAGCAAGTTTTGGTCGACCGCACGATTCACATTTGCATATTGTGGAGCAAGCTCATGCTGACATGGCGCGACTTCGTTGTGCTTTGTAATTGCTGGGATGCCAAGCTTCCAAAGCTCATCGTCTAGCTCTTTCATAAATTCACTAACTGTTGGCCTTAGTGCCCCGAAATAATGTTCGTCTAACTCTTGACCTTTGCACGGGCTGTAACCAAAAAGTGTTCTGCCACAAAGAACAAGGTCGAGTCTTTTTTCATAGTCTTTTTCTGAGATTAGAAACATTTCTTGTTCAGCACCCAAACATGGAACAACACGCTTTGCGTCTTCGCCAAAGAGCTTCATTGCTCTGATAACTTGCTTTTTAAGAGCTTGGACAGAGCGCAACAGTGGTGTTTTTTTGTCTAATGCCTCACCGCTGTAAGAGCAAAAAGCAGTTGGAATGCACAAGACTTCGTCTTTTATAAACGCATAAGATGTTGGATCCCATGCAGTGTAGCCTCTTGCCTCAAAGGTTGCGCGAAGCCCGCCACTTGGAAATGAAGAAGCGTCAGGTTCGCCTTGAATGAGAGCTTCACCAGAAAAGCTCATGATCGCATACGAGTCGTCAATCGGGTCAAGGAAGCTGTCGTGCTTTTCGCTAGTTGTACCAGTCAATGGTTGGAACCAATGCGTGTAGTGCGTAGCACCCTTTTCAATTGCCCATTCCTTCATCGAATGTGCAACGATGTTTGCAAGGTCTTCGTTTAGAGGCTCGCCGTCATCGATGGTCCTCATCAATGCCTTAAAAGTCTGCGAAGGCAAGTATTCCCTCATTGTAATACGATCAAAAACTAGACTGCCAAACAATTCTTCAACTCTGCTCATAAGTGACTTCTCCAAAGAAAGATCAATGCCTGTCAAAAAATAAAATAAACTTGTTTTATTCTAGCACTTGCACACCGACCCCTCTGTGAATTGTCTGTTTCAAGGGTGAGGAGAATTTTTAAGCATAAAAAAACACCCAGATTTCTCTGGGTGTTTTAGGG
>CAVFJE010000178.1:0-4305 GCA_963622845.1 Dialister sp. CAG:486 | reverse complement strand
TCTGGTTCGCTCTAGGTTATCAATGCGGGTTTGCTTATTTTGTAGCGATGTTAATTAACCAAATTGGCAATATCGTTACGGGAAACTTTGATTATACGGGCGTTATCGTTGTGTTAATTGCAATTGTTGCGCTAATTATATGGAAGATGATCGACAAAAAGAATAAAGGTGCAAATGTATGCGGTTGCGGATGCGACGGGTGTGCAATGAGCGGAGAGTGTCACAGCTAATGATGTGCACTCTTACCAAATTAGTTAATAAATGGGTGATTGTTAAAATGGTCTAGTATTTCCCATTTGTTAAATATCACGGTAGCTATTAACTCCCTTTTCTTTTCTTTGACTCATAGTTCAAGAGTAACCCTACCTTCTTTAAGAGCTACCAAAAACTTGCAAGTCCTCGCGTTTATCCAAATTGGATGTTTTCGCGAGGATTCTTTATATATTTGTGGGAACATATTAATACTCGTAAATCTTTTCGATTAAAGAGTTTTGTTTGAAATCTATTACAGAAAAGAAAGGGTATTTATGTCAAAAATGATTGAAATTAGATGGCATGCTAGAGCAGGGCAAGGTGCTGTAACAGCCGCTAAACTTGTTGCTGACACGGCTCTCGGCGAAGGCTCCTACATTCAAGCTATGCCAGAATATGGTCCTGAGAGAACTGGGGCGCCGCTCAAGGCTTATACAAGAGTTAGTGACACGCCAATTGAGGTTCACAACTCAATCAAAAATCCTAATATAGTAGTTGTCCTCGATGATACTTTACTAGAGATTGAAGATTGCTTAAAAGGAATTAGAGCGGGCGGAATCGTTATTCTAAATACGTCTATGTCCCCTGACGCTGCTAGAGAGGCACTTTCTGCTAGCGACGATCTTAAAGTTGCTGTTGTAGACGCTTCAAAAATTGCTGTCGAGACCATTAGACGAGACATTCCTAATACTCCTATAGTTGGTGCTCTTGCAAAAGTAAGTGGCATAGTTTCTCTAGATGGTGTATTAGTGCGACTAAAAGAGACGTTTGGAAAGAAGTTTTCTCAAGAAATTATTGATGCGAACTTGTCATCTGTAAAACGTGCTTATGAGGAGGTGAGTGAATAATCATGAAGATGCCAGATCTTAAAACTTTTGATGAATGGAAGCCTGAAGATATTGCGCCTGGTTTTATTTGCAAGGCAGGTACTTCTAAAGAATATGTAACTGGTGGTTGGAGATCTAAGCGCCCCGTTTGGACTCAAGATAATTGCACATCTTGCATGATGTGTTGGATAGTTTGTCCAGATTCCTCAATCATGGTCAGCGATGGAAAGATGATCGGCATAGACTATGATCATTGCAAAGGATGCGGAGTTTGTGTGCATGAATGCAAATTCAATGCTCTTGAGCATGTAAGTGAAGCAGAAGCTAAAGAGAGAGAGGAGAAATAAGATTATGGCAACATCTAAGCCTTTTTCAGCTACTGGCAATCAGATGATTGCAGAGGCGTTTCGTCAAGTAGACCCAGACGTAATAGCTGCTTATCCTATTACTCCTCAAACAACCATTGTTGAAAATTACGCGAAATTCGTTGCAAATGGAGTTGTAAATACGGAGTTTGTAACTGTTGAATCGGAGCATTCAGCTATGTCAGCTTGTGTTGGAGCTTCAGCTGCAGGAGCTCGAGTTGCTACCGCTACTGCATCTCAAGGATTAGCGCTAATGTGGGAAGAGTTGTATATCGCTTCAGGCATGAGACTTCCTATCGTTATGGCTAATGCAAACAGAGCACTATCGGCACCAATTAACATTCATGGCGATCATAGCGATGTTATGGGAGCTAGAGATGCAGGTTGGATAATTCTTTTTGCAGAAACTGCTCAAGAAGCCTATGATCACACTATCATCTCTTTTCCTATTGCGGAAGATGACAGAGTAATGTTGCCTGTCATGACTACGCTAGACGGATTTACAACAAGCCATGCTATGCAATATTGTGTCAAGCAAGACGACTCAGACGTTAAAGATTTCGTTGGCGACTATGTTGGCAAAAATGGTCTTTTAACTTCACATGAGAATTTGGGAGCTGGTCTTTTTGCTAATGGCTCATCTTATATGAAAACGAGAAAAACTCTATCTGAGGTTAACAAAGCTTCGCTTTCAATCATTGAAGATTATGGTAAAAAGTGGGCTCAAATTACTGGCCGCGAGTTTGATCTTGTCGATGAGTGGGGATGCGATGACGCTGATATCATCGTTGTGTGTCTTGGCAGCGCTGGCGGCAATATTAGATATGTTGCTCGACAACTAAGAGAAGAGGGCGTAAAAGTTGGAGTTTTGAGACCAAGAGTATATCGCCCATTCCCATCTAAACAAATTATTGACGCTATCTCAAAAGCTGCTGAGAAACGAGAAGTTGTAGTTTCTGTTGTTGAAAGAGCTGATGCTATTGGTGCAGAGTTTGCACCACTAGCTAGCGATGTTGCAACTGCACTCTATAATGCAGGAATTTCAGTTCCGATTAAAGACTTCGTTGTAGGTCTCGGTGGAGTTGACTTCGACGAAGCTGCTGTGAGAGAGATGGTATCTGACATGCAAGAAGTTAAATCTAGTGGCAAGGGGTCTGGTCAACTGAGATTCCTCGGGTATATGGACGGGAAAGGAGTTGAGTAAAAAAATGGCAAATCTAAAGCAATTATCAAAACGCTCTGAAACATTATCTGCTGGACATCGTCTTTGCCCAGGTTGTGGAGCTTCGATGTGCGTGCGTCAAGTTTTAATGGGATGCCCAGAAGATACAATTCCTGTCGTCGGTTGTGCAACAGGATGCCTTGAGGTGTCAACTACAATCTATCCTTATAACGCTTGGGAAGTTCCTTTTATCCATAATGCTTTTGAAAATTCAGCTGCTACAATTTCAGGTGTGGAATCTGCGTTTAAGGCAATGCAACGAAAAGGAAAGATTGACAAAGATAAAAAATTCAAATTCATCGCATTTGGCGGAGATGGCGGCACCTATGACATTGGTTTACAATCATTGTCTGGCGCAATGGAACGTGGTCATAACATGGTATACGTTTGCTATGATAACGGTGCATATATGAATACTGGTATTCAAAGATCTTCGGCAACACCAAAAGGATCTTGGGCAACTACTTCAGAGGTTGGGTCAGCTCAATCTGGTAAAGTTCAAGGCAGGAAGGACTTAACTTCGATCATAGCAGCTCATGGAATTCCTTATGTTGCACAGTCAACAGTCGGTCATTGGAAAGATCTTGTTGCAAAATCAGAAAAAGCTTTCAGCGTTGATGGACCAGCATTTCTAAATATCTTAGCTCCATGTCCTCGAGGTTGGAGATGCGCTGATGACATTTCTGCAGAGATTTGCAGAGCTGCTGTTAATTGTAAGTATTGGCCACTCTTTGAGGTTGAAAATGGAGTATGGAAGGTCACTCCAGTTAAAGAGAATAAGGCAGTTGCAATAGAAGATTTCTTAGCTCCACAAGGCAGATTTAAGCATGTCTTTAAGCCAGAGAACTCTGGACTTCTTGAAGAGATAAAGAGAGATGTTGAAAATTATTGGCAATATTTGCAATCGATGGTCAAAGCGACAAATTCACAAGAATAGACTTTTTAAGAGGAGAGAGCATATAGTGCCTATAATTGAATTTTTTATAAACTTACTTCGTGACCCAAGGGGATTTATTGCTAGTTGGATAATCACCTTGGGTCCAACTATGGTATATAGTCCGCTTTTTTTAATCGTCTTTGTTGAGACTGGTGTTGTTTTCTTTCCATTTCTGCCTGGAGACTCTCTCCTCTTTGCTGTAGGTGTATTTTCTGCTGACGGTGGAGGACTAAACATTTTTGCATCTCTGATTGTTTTTTATATAGCAGCAATTTTGGGCAACACATCAAATTATTGGATAGCAAGATTTTTAGGCAAACGAATCATTGACTCAGGTAAAGTTAAATCGCTCACACCTGAGCGTATGCATAAACTCGATGAGTTCTTTGAGCGTTTTGGTGGGTTGACTATAGTTATAACTCGCTTCATGCCATTTTTTAGAACATTTGCGCCTTTTGTAGCAGGAACAGGACATATGAACTTTGCCAAATTTACAATCTTTAATTGTATAGGCGGAATCTCTTGGGTTACCCTTTTCGTTTTGACAGGTTATTTCTTCGGAGGAGTGCCTTTTGTGCAAGAGCATTTTGAGGTAATTGTACTTGGCATCGTTGCCGTTTCTGTTCTTCCCGCTATTATTGGAGTGATTAAGGGAGCTATGAACAGCAAGCAGAAAGGAAAATAGATGGAGCCTATTTTGAC
>CAVFJE010000177.1:0-6789 GCA_963622845.1 Dialister sp. CAG:486 | reverse complement strand
CTGTTATGGCGACAAGGTGATCAGACAACTCGTCACCAAGTATAGGTGCAAACTTTCCTACTATTGCATTTAGGAGCGAGTTTGGCTCGATTGTTCCGCCGCTTTTAGAACTCACAATTATAAGTGTTTCATAAGGGTCACTAGTTTCTAAAAACTCTCTAACTCTAACTGGGGAGACTGAATCGATGATTCTAAATGTAACATTTTTGCGCGAGCTTTTATTATATTTAGTTATCGTCATCGGAGCTTGGGTAGAACCACCTTGACCAAGCAAGACGATATTGTTTAGTCCATCAGCCCAAACTGACTTTGCAAATGCTTTTATCGAACCCGTACTTATTGGAGGTTTGCTTGCTAAATTTCTCCAACCCATGAAATTCTTAGCAAATTGCACGGCATTATCGTCAAAATCAAACAATGTCGTGTCGCCTTGTCCAATGCGACTCGCCACATGATTTTCTACGAGATCTTGCAAAATTGAATCCTTGGATATATGCGACATAATCATTAACTCCTCTTAATAAATAGGCGAAAAAGCTTTTATCTAACAATTGACTTATTGTAACAAATAAAGGTCTTCCAAACTATTTGACCGTTGCAATTAGAAAAGAGCCTGACAGCTAGTGCCAGGCCCTTTTATGTATCACAATCGATCTAAAAAAAATAAATTCACGCAACTACTTGTTAACGATATCGAACGTATCTTTTGCGATCATATACTCCTCATCAGTTGGAATAACAACAATCTTGACTGGAGAAGAAGCTCTTGAAATCTCACGATCGTCGCCACGCTCTTTGTTCTTCTCTGGATCTAGCTGAATGCCAAGACCATCTAGTCCTTCAAACATCATAGATCTCATTCTCTCGTCATTTTCACCAACGCCAGCTGTTACGGCAATTACGTCAACATCTCCCATTTCAAACGTGTAAGCGCCGATAAATTTCTTGATGATAGATGATGCCATTTCATAAGCAAGTGTTGCTCTGTCATTACCTTTGTCAGATGCTTCAGCAACGTCTCTCAAATCGCTTGATACACCACTGATTCCTAGGAATCCAGATTTTTTGTTAAGCATAGTATCTGCCTCAGCAGCACTCATATTTTCTTTTTCTTGCAAGAATGTGACGATTGATGGGTCAATTGATCCACATCTAGTTCCCATCATAAGGCCGTCAAGCGGTGTGAGACCCATTGAAGTATCAACAGCAACACCACCTTTAACAGCACTAATAGATGCTCCATTGCCAATATGGCATGTGATGATATTTAGATCTTTTATGTCCTTGCCTAAAAATTCTGCAGTTCTTTGTGCGACATATCTATGTGACGTGCCATGGAATCCATATCTTCTAACTCCATATTTCTCATAATACTCGTAAGGAATTGGATACATGTATTGAGCAGGCTTCAATGTGTTGAAAAATGATGTGTCGAAAACAGCAACCATTGGCTTTCCAGGCATCAATTTTTTGCATGCCTCGATGCCGATTAGACCTGCACCATTGTGAAGCGGAGCTAACGTTTTAAGCTCTTCAACGCGCTTGATAAGCTCGTCATCAATTAATGCACTCTCACCATAGTATTTGCCACCATGAACAATTCTGTGTCCGATAGCTCCAATTTCATCTAGAGAGTTGATCGGTGCACCTTTGCCATTCACAAGCGAATCTAAAACAAGCTCAAGCGCCTTTGAGTGATCGTCCATCACTGGATTAGAGGTTACCTTCTCTTCGATTCCATAAGAGAAAATGCCTTCTCCTAGACCAATTTTTTCACAAAGTCCCTTAGCTAGAACTTCTCTCGTCTCTGGATCAATTAATTGAAACTTAAGTGACGATGAACCAGCATTAACAACTAAGATTTTCATAATTTCTTACCCTTGATTGCCTTTCTTATTTTGATCGATTCAAAAAACTAGTATTTATTCTAACGCTTAGACTAAGCGAAAAAACCTTATTTACCCATGTCCTTTTTCAGAGGCGATCCAGCATCCATCTGTGCGCCACCCATGACATGGAAGTGGAGATGATTTACGGTTTGTGCACCGTGAACACCAGTGTTCACGCACACCCTAAAACCACTTTCCTTTATATTTTTCAACTCAGCAACCTTTTTAACGCCTGCAATCATCGCAACAGACGTATCAGCGTCCAGATTATCAGCGATGTTGTCGTAGTGTTTCTTTGGAACGACTAAAGTGTGAACTGGCATCATTGGGTTGATGTCATCAAAACAATAGACGAGATCGTCCTCGTATACCTTTGTCGATGGGACTTCTCCAGCAATAATCTTGCAAAACAAACAATCGCTATGATTTTGCATAATCTATTCATCTCCTTCATCAAAACCGTCATTTTCTATTTTACCCATAAGTTCTACTATTTTTAACTTCGAATCATTCAATTTTCTATTTAGCGAATCTATCAATTTGACGCCCTCACCATAGGCATTAATAGAATCTTCAAGTTCTAAATCACCACTCTCAAGTTTCGAGATAATCTCATCAAGGGCGTTCATCTCGTCTCTAAATGATTTCTCTGTCTTTTTTTTAGCCACTGACTTTCTCCTTAATTTTATCGATGACTTTGCACCGCAAAGTCTCGCATCCTCTAACAACATCAATGTCATCATCTATTTCAACGCAACTCTGAGCTTTAATCACATGACCTTCCATGTCTCTTACATACGCATATCCGCGCTCTAGAATTGAAAGTGGAGAGAGATCCTCCAGCCTTCTTGCATGTCTAGTTAATTCCCCTCCATGTCTACCTACAAGAGTGTTTCCGATCCTCAACATGTTTGCAATTGCAAAATCAAGTTGCATAGAATAAGTATCAAGTAATTGAGCTGGCGAATAGCGTGAGAGCCTCTGTTCACGATCTCGTACGTTTTGAATCTCACTTTGCACTCTTCGCTCAATTGACGCCTCTAAATTACTTTGTACAAATCCCAACTGTCGGCGCAAATCGTTAATTAGTCCTGCAATAATTTGTGCAGCACCAGTCGGTGTGTTTGCTCTTACATCAGCAACATAATCAACAATCGTTGTATCGGGATCATGCCCAACTCCTGTAATTAATGGCGTTTTTGTCTCAAAGATTGTACGCGCAAGTTCCTCATCATTAAAAGGCATCAAATCCTCGTAAGACCCACCACCTCTAACTAACAAAATCACATCTAGTTTTTCATTGTCAAGAGTTTGGAGTGCTTCCCTCATGTCTGGAGCAGCGCTCTTTCCCTCCACCTTCACGCCATAGAATACGACTTCAACACCTGCATTTTCACGCCGCAGCGTTTTAATCACATCGTGGACAGCAGCTCCTGCATCTGAAGTTATAAGCCCTACTCTAGAAATGAAGTCAGGCAGCTCTTTTTTATGTTCATCGTCAAAGAGACCTTCACTCTCCAATTTTTTCTTTAGCTGCTCAACGCTTGCACGTAGCTTTCCCTCGCCTGCCAAAGTTATTGAATAAGCTTGAAAATTGAAGCGTCCCTTAGGAGCATAGAGAGAAAATCGCCCGACCATCTCCACAAGGGTGCCCTCTTCAAGTTCAACATCTTGATAATCAAAGATATTGCGCCACATGATACAAGGCAACACGGACTTATCATCCTTAAGCGAAAAATATACAGCTTTGTAAGCCTTAGAATCAGAAAGCTCGCAAACTTCACCAATTACAGTAATCTTTATTTCTTGGAGAAGTTCAGTCGCAATCGCTATAGATTCGCTAACTGAAAATGTTTTGCTTTTAAGAGGGTCCACTAGTTGTTATTCGTGCCTTGTTTGGATAATAAGGAGAACTAGTTGCAATGCCGAAGCTAGTGCCGCGACTACATATGTCATCGCGCAACTTGAAAGCAAGCTTTTTGAAGCTGTTGTCTCTCTTGGTGACAAACCTAAGCAATTCAAATATTCAAGTCCACGCTTTGAAGCGTTAAATTCTACCGGCAAGGTCACAACTTGGAAGAGAAGAGTCACTGCGAAAACTGCAATTGCAGCATATGTCAAATTTACCATGTTGAGGAATATTCCTAGCATGAACACTATTGGCCACAGATTACTGCACAAGTTGACAGCAGGAACAAGTGCCGATCTAACCTTTAGTGGTGTGTAAGCTTGTGCAAATTGAATGGCGTGACCCGCCTCATGACAAGCTGTTGCAGCAGCTGTAAGAGATGGACGATTGAAATTGCTTGGAGAAAGAGAGATCGTGTTAGTCCTTGGATCAAAGTGGTCAGCCCCTTCAGCTCCCGAGACAACCTTGCAATCAAAAACGCCATTGTCTCTCAACATTTTTTGGGCCATCTCTCTGCCACTTAGCCCCGTTGACACTTGAATAAGACTATATTTTTTCATCTTTGAATTGACTGAAGCACTAACGATTCCTCCAACTACAAGTGAAAAGAGCGCCACTATAATCGAAATTGTAAACATAACTTATCTAAGTTGACCTTTCTTCATTGCATATGAGTTAATTTCTCTTGATTTGATTATAGCATCGCGCTCTTATATGCTTGCATCTGTTGGGCCAAATGCGGTTTTATTAGCCCGTGCGGTGTAGTCTAACAAGTTAGGTATACGAATCAAGCAACCTCAGTCACAGACTGGGCAAGTCAGCTCGATCATGTTTTCAATCGCTTCATGAAGCGTCTTCGTCTCAGGCGTAGCAGAAGCATAATAATATACTTCTCTGCCGTCTCTCTCGCTTTCAATGAGGCGTGCATCTCTGAGCAATCTTATATGATGAGCAACAGCAGGGGAAGACATATTTAACATTTCTGCCAAGTGTGTTGTACACAATTTGCAATGGCATAAAACCCAAAAAATTCGCACTCTTGTCAGATCACTTAAGTGCTTAAACATGTCTACAACAGATTCAAACTCATTAGTATGATTGACATATTGCTTAACAGCTTCGAACTTCTCAACGCTAACTTCGTGATCACAATTATCTGGAATATCCGAGCTAGTCTTAATCTCTAGCTTATCTTCACCATTGTCCGTTTTAGATCCTTTGTTCATTTTTGTTTTAGTAGCTGCCACGCTTAAAACTCAACTCCTTGAAGTCTAAAGTTGCTGTCGATCTAATTAAATTATAGACTATCTTTAATTCTTGATTTCTTCGAGCATTTCTAGGTCAGATGAAGTCAAAAGACCTTTTCGAATTGCATCCTCTATAAGATCTGGCCTTTCTTCCCACGTGCGTTTAATGCTTTGTTTTCTGTTAAACTTATCAATTGCGCTCTTATCACCAGAAAGCAAAACATCAGGCACCTCCATACCTCTAAAAGTGCTAGGACGTGTGTATTGTGGATGCTCAAGCAACGACTCAACAAAGGATTCCTCATTTGCGCCTTCTTTAGCTCCCAAAACACCTGGGATTTTTCTTACAACTGCATCAATTATGACTTGTGTTGAAAGCTCACCAGATGTTAAAACGTAATCACCAATAGAAACAATGTCGTCAGCTAAAGAATATACGCGCTCATCTAAACCCTCGTAATGGCCACAAATAAAAAGTAGTCGATTTTCTTGACTGAGATCTTTTGCAAGCTTATCATCGAACACTTTGCCATGTGGAGCGGGAATAACAATCCTCACATCGTCTTTGCTCTCAGCAATGTCATCGATACTATCAAAGATTGGCTCACACTTCATGACAAGCCCTTGACCGCCGCCATAAATATAATCGTCTGTGGTGCGGTGAACATCGTGTGTCCAATCTCGCAAGTCATACGCTTTCCACTCGACAATTCCCTTCTTTTGAGCTTGCAACATCATAGACTCGTTCATGTACGAATCAAAAATTTTAGGGAACGTTGTCAATATTTCTATTCTCATGCCAGCTCCGCTAAAAGATAATCAGGCAGGTCGAGCACTATGGTCCGCAGGTCTTCATCTACCTCAAATACAAAATCATCGATAAGCGGTAAAAGTACTTCCGCGCCACATGATTTCTTAATTGTTATCAGCTTTTGGGAAGGCATTTCTTCAACAGACACGATCTGACCAAGCTCCGTTGCATCTCTGCCAAGAATTTGCCAACCCTCTAAGCTTGCGTCCTCAACTCTCTCAAGATCTTCACTTTGTTCAATTGTAATCAAGCACATTTTTTCATCATATTCTTGAAGAAGACTTGTGCTTGAGACCTCTTCAAACCACACTAAGAGGTCATCATCTCGCATAGATGCACGCTTTACTGTAAGACTACGCGGTATATCAAATTGCGGAGGGGCAATATGAACATGAAGCCCTTCCCTTAACAAAAAAGAAGAGCTCACACAAACAAGTGCAAGCTCTCGAATATATTTTTTCTTTAGTTGTAAAGTGCAAGCTACAAGCCAAGTTTTGTCTTTTAGTTTTGCCTCCTGCACATATTCGCCTTAGTCAACGACCTCTACGTCAACCTTTAAATCAGCTTTTGTACCACAAGCTCTAGCAAGGCGACGAATTGCTTTTATAGTATGACCTTCTCTCCCAATTATATGACCAACATCACTATCAGCGACCTTGACATTTATGAGAAGTTCTCCATCTTCTTCTTCGACGCTTTCAATCTCGACAGCATCTTTGTCATCAACAATGTTGACAACTAAATAATTAACTAAATCATGAACACTTTGTGCTGCTTCAGACATTTTTTATCTACTCGCCGTCTTTTTTATAATTCTTGTAAAGTGCTTCAACTGTATCGGTAAATTGAGCACCATCAGCAAGCCAGCTCTCGACTGCTTCAACATCAAATTTGACTAGCTTAGGAGAGGAGCAAGGATTATAACGTCCAACC
>CAVFJE010000176.1:0-2565 GCA_963622845.1 Dialister sp. CAG:486 | reverse complement strand
CAATGATACTAATAGTGATGATGAGCAGGTTTATATTCCTGCCAGGCTTGGTCCTGTACCCATGGAGAGCCAATGGGTTCTTGATAGACACAATATTGATCCTCCGATTTTAATTTCGCACGTGTATCCTCGTGTATGCGATGTCATGACGCCCAATCCTATCAAAGTGAAGCTGAACACTCCAATGCTTGAAGCTGGGCAGTTGTTGAAAAAATACAACATTCGCTCTCTTGTTGTTGAAAATGATGCAGGCTTCTTTTCAGGGCTTATATCAACAAGGCACATTGCTGAGAGGTATGTAACAGCCACCGATGGAGCTACGACTGAGGCCGAGGCAGCAGAATCGTTGCGACAGTCGCTCTCCCAACCTGTTGCAGATCTGATGGAAAGTGACGTGATTAGGCTCGATAGCGGCGGGCTTCTCAAAGAAGCGAAAGGGATTTTGATGGAGTCAGAGCTTCGTGAGGGCATAGTTTTGGATGACGAGGAGAGAGTCCTTGGCATTGTGACGAGAAGCGATATTGCCAAGTACGAACGTCGAAAGGTGATTCTTGTGGATCACAATGAAACTTCGCAGGCGGCGCCAGGCATTGAAAGTGCTGATATTCTCGAGATTGTCGATCACCACAGAATTGGCGATATTACGACTTCAAAACCTATTAAATTTACAGGCATTCCTATTGGGTCGACTGCGACTATTGTCTCTTTGGAGTTTGGCAGAGAGAATACAGAAATCCCAGTGTCGATGGCAGAAATCTTGCTCTCTGCGATTATGACTGACACGATTCTCCTCAAATCCCCAACAACTACAAATGTTGACAGGCATCAGGCTTGCATCTTGGGTGAGATTATCGAGCGCGACCCAATTGAGTTTGGAATGGAGGTTTTCTCGGCAAGAGGAAATGATGAGGATATAGAGATTGACAAATTGGTAGCAGCCGATGCAAAAGAATTTTGGCTTGACGACCGAAAAATCATGATCTGTGCACATGAAACTGTGCATCTCGATGCGATTATGAACAGAGAGAGCGAGATTCGCAAATACATGAATGAATTGATTACTGCTAATGGTTATGAATTTGTGCTTTTGATGATTACGGACATTATTAAGGAAGGTTCGCAATTTGTCTGTGAGGGCAACAGGTCCTTGATGAATAAAGTTTTCAATATAAATTGCACTGGTAGTGGGGGAACGTGGATGCCTGGCATAGTTTCAAGAAAAAAACAAGTCGCGGCAAGGCTGCTTAACCACTAGGCTTATAGTTGCACAATTCTTATGTTTGTGAGTTATTATTTAGAGTGCCCGAATTTACGACGCGGAAGGAAGACAGATGGCTATCATTACTGACGTATTCGCAAGAGAGATATTAGATTCAAGAGGAAATCCTACACTAGAGGTCGATGTTCAACTAGATGATGGAGCTACTGGAAGGGCGGCTGTTCCAAGCGGGGCTTCAACTGGGGCTTTTGAAGCTGTTGAGCTCAGAGACGGAGACGAATCTAGGTATCTAGGCAAAGGAACTCAGAGTGCTGTTGAGAATGTAAATACTAAGATTGTCGAGGAGATTGTCGGATTTGAAGCCGACGATCAAAGGCTTGTTGACGAGATAATGATTTCTCTAGACGGCACAGAGAACAAGGCACAATTGGGGGCAAATGCAATTTTGGGTGTGTCTCTTGCGGTTGCAAAAGCTGCAGCCGAGAGCGCGGGTTTGCCACTCTATAAATATATAGGCGGCGCAGGCGCACATAGATTGCCTGTTCCTATGATGAATATTCTAAACGGCGGAGTTCATGCTGACAACAACGTGGATTTTCAGGAGTTCATGATTATGCCTGTTGGCGCACAAAGCTTTGCCCAAGGGCTTCGCTGGTGTGCAGAAATCTACCACACTCTCAAAACTATTCTTCATGATGAGGGACTTGGTGGTGGAGTAGGAGATGAGGGCGGTTTCGCTCCAAACTTGAAGAGTAACGAAGAGCCTTTGATATGGATTGAAAAGGCCTGTGAAAAGGCTGGTTACAAGCCTGGAGTGGACATTTTGTTTGCGATGGATCCAGCCTCTACTGAATTCTACGATAGCGAAAAGAAGAAGTATGTTTTAAGTGGTGAGGGCAGGGAGCTCACAAGTGAAGAGATGGTAGATTATTGGGTTGAACTTGTTGACAAGCATCCTATCATTTCTATTGAGGATGGCATGGCTGAGGAAGATTGGGACGGCTGGAAGCTTTTGACAGAAAAGCTTGGAGACAGAGTTCAGCTAGTTGGAGACGACTTATTTGTCACCAATACAAAGCGTCTCGCTAAAGGAATTGAGCTTGGATGTGCTAATTCTATACTTGTAAAACTAAATCAAATCGGATCTTTGACAGAAACTTTAGAGACGATAGAATTAGCAAAGACATACGGTTACACTTGTGTTATTTCGCATAGAAGTGGTGAGACTGAGGATACTACGATTGCAGATTTGGCAGTAGCGCTAAATGCTGGACAAATAAAGACTGGTGCACCTTGCAGGAGCGATAGAGTTGCTAAGTACAACCAACTTCTCAGAATCGAAGAGC
>CAVFJE010000175.1:0-3384 GCA_963622845.1 Dialister sp. CAG:486 | reverse complement strand
GATGTGTGCTTGACCCACAGCAATATTCTTACGCTCTGAACGCTTAACGCGTGTTTGTGTAGTTTTCTTCGCCATCTTTTATCACCTATTTCTTTCCGATTTGCTTACGAGGACCTTTTCTCGTGCGTGCATTTGTATGCGTGCGCTGTCCTCTTACAGGCAATCCTTTACGGTGACGAAGACCGCGATAGCAACCAATTTCCATGAGTCTCTTAACATTTTGAGAAACGTCACGGTGCAGGTCACCTTCCACCTTTAAGTTTGCTTGAATATAATCTCTTAATTTTGATAAGTCGCTTTCGCTGAGATCTCTAACACGAATGTCTGGATCAACACCACAAGCTGCTAAAGCTTTTTGTGATTGCGAAAGACCAATTCCATAGATCGAGGTCAAACCAATCTCGATGCGCTTATTTGCTGGGAGGTCAACTCCAACTAGACGTACTGCCATAATTAAAATGTCACCTCTCTAACTCTATCCTTGACGCTGCTTATGACGTGGGTTTTCGCAAATAACGAAAACTTTGCCATGGCGTCTGATAACCTTACACTTTTCGCACATCTTTTTGACCGAAGGACGGACCTTCATACTCTTACTTCCTTTCGGGATTAAGTTCTATTAATATGCATAAATTTTCTTTTTTCCGATGACTTCCACATCTGGTCTGACTTTGACAAGAACTTTTCTCACCTTGGAATGACGGCTACACTTGTTCTTACCTCTATCTTGAGCAATCGTCTCTTAAACTAATCTTTCAGAACATCCATAGTCTAATATTTACTTTGCTCTTATATATAAACTTCACTCAGCCGCTTTTTTAAGTGAAGATTTATATAACTTATTTGTAACGGAAGGTAATTCTGCCTCTATTGAGGTCATAGACACTAAGCTCTACTGTCACCTTGTCACCTGGCAAAATTTTAATGTAGTGCATTCTCATTTTGCCAGAGATGTGCGCTAGAATTTCATGCCCATTTTCAAGACGTACCTTGAACATAGCATTAGGGAGTGCCTCTAGCACCTCTCCTTCAAGCTCTATTACATCTTCTTTCGCCACGAATCGCCTCCGTTTAAACATAGGTCTACTTATCTGATTTTCAGATAGCAACCTCTAATAATATCAGAAAAATAGAGCCTTCAGGCAAAATTCTCTAGAAAAATTTTGCAATTGCTTGCTTTACTCTTGATACGATGTCGTCTCTGTTCATCAAAACGATCGATTCAAATAATGGTGGGCTTACCATATTCCCACAAATTGCAACTCTTAGTGGTTGAAAGAGAAGCTTTGGCTTGAGATCTGCGCTCTCTCCTGCTTGTTTGCATTTGTCTTGTAGTGACTCAAATTCCCATTCATTTTCTTCATTTGCAAGAATATCTAGACAAATCTTGAGTGCTTCATCGGCTCTCGCACCCTCTTTAAGCAAAACCTTGTTAACAGATTTCTCGTCATAGCTAGGCACTGAGCCACCCCACCCAAAGTATGCAAGCTTTTCAGGAAGCTCATCGAAGCGCTCCATACGCTCAATAATCAGCGGGCAAACTGCTTGCACAAAGTTTTGGTCCGCTCCTTCAACAGACTTTTGAATCCAAGGCAACGCTATCTTTGACCAAGCATCGACACTCATCTCTCGAATGTAGGTGCCATTCATCCAATTAAGTTTTGTCTCGTCAAAGATACAATCCTTCTTGTTAATTCTGTTCAAAGAGAAGTTTTCACAAAGTACATCGCGCTTTATAATGGTTGTCTCGCCATCTAGAGACCAACCCAAAAGTGAGAGGTAATTAACCATTGCATCACTTAAGTATCCTCTGTCTCTGTATTCCTCGACATTAGTAGCACCGTGTCTTTTCGATAATTTCTTACCATCAGAGCCCAAAATCATTGGCAAATGAGCGAATGTTGGTACTTCAGCGCCCAAAGCTTCATAGATGAGAATTTGACGTGGAGTATTACTTAGATGATCGTCTCCACGAATTACGTGTGTGATCTTCATGTTCATATCGTCACACACGACTGCAAAGTTGTATGTTGGAGAGCCGTCACTTCTTACCAAGATTAAGTCGTCCATGACTGAAGAAGGAAATTCCATCTCTCCATAAACAGCGTCGTTAAAGCAGATACTTCCGCGATCGCTTGGCACCTTTAGGCGCCAAACGTGAGGCTTGCCTGCCTCAATTCGACTTTTAGCAACATCCATGTCTAAACATCTGCAAGTGCCGTCATAACCTGCATAACCACCTTGAGTTTTTTCTGCTACCTCACGCTTTTTATCGAGTTCCTCTTTTGAACAAAAACAAGGATAAGCTGCACCATTTTCGATCAATTTATCTAGTGCTTGCTTGTAAGTCGCATCTCTTGCAGTTTGAAAGTAAGGGCCAAAGTCTCCTTCAACTTCTGGACCTTCGTCCCAATCTAGACCTAGCCATTTCAAAGCACGCAATATTATTTGCGTGTTTTCTTCAGTTGAGCGCTCTGGGTCTGTGTCTTCAATTCTAAGAATGAACTTTCCACCGCAACTCCTTGCGAATGCCCAATTATATATTGCTGTTCTCGCTCCCCCAATGTGCAACATTCCAGTGGGTGAAGGAGCAAATCGAACTCTAGCTTCTGTATCACTCATGAACTTTCCTTCTTAAAAATTTAGTGCTTGTCCTTAAATTTCAGACAAAAATTATAGCACGCCCTTAATAAAACTCTGAATTCCACCAAAGACATCCAACTCAATGCCTATGTTTCTAACAGGTATTTTTAGATGCTTTTTTACCTTTGAATAACGACCGCCATGAGCTCTTAAGTTAGCTAACTTTTCATCCGCAATCTCTATTGGCTCAACATCTAGATAACCTTTTGCAACAGAAATGTTGTTTATACCAGCCTCTAAGCAAAATATGCGCAATTTTGCTCTTGCAAACACATTTATAGTTTCATCTGGCACTTCTTTATACTTTTCTATCATTTCGTTGAATATTTCATCAATAATATGCTCATCAATCGCGCAAGCAAGTCGTCTATATATAAGCACCCGTTCGTTGACATCCTCGATATAGTCACCCGAGATGAATGCATTGACCGAAACGTTCAAGACAATATCGCTTAGAGCGCTCGGGGCACCAGTATTTTGGATCTCACCTGTACGCTCGCCCAGAATCGCTTCGTTTAACATAGCTGCGAACAGATCGAAGCCGACCGCTGAGAGATTGCCAGATTGCTCTGCTCCGAACATTTCTCCAGCACCTCGGATCTCAAGATCTCGCATTGCTACTCTTAGCCCACTGCCCAACTCTTGATGCTCATCGAGAGCTAGCAAGCGAGAGCGAGCTTCATCACTTAGCGGCATATCATCGGGATACATAAAATATGCGTATGCTTGTGTGTTCGACCT
>CAVFJE010000174.1:0-4152 GCA_963622845.1 Dialister sp. CAG:486 | reverse complement strand
AGTGAAACACCGCTATCACTCTCATCAATCTCTAGCTTCGAACCACCAAAAGCTAATCTCTCTCCTAAAGATGTGGACGTAGAAATAAAGGAACTCGCAAAGGAAGTGTTTTGAGCGACATCGCTCTTGTCTAATACGACTGATATTGCTCCGTCTTTACCAGGGGGGCTAAAGCGGATTCTTGCATTTTTGGCAGCACTAAAGAAGTCGGACAATTTGTCAAAGAAGCTCTTACCCAAATCCTTAAGCTCGCTTAAATCATCGTCAAACGTTGATCTTTTCTCTTGGTATTCCCTAGCTAATTTAGCTAACCTTTGAAAATAGTACTCAAACCCAATTTTTGTATTGGTGGTAGCTGATCCGATATTTCCAACATTGTTTGTTGAGAATTCACACGTATCACATTGCTGAAAGTCGCCATTGTCATAATCTGCGCACGATGCGAGATGCGTATATCCACTTGCACAGCTAAGCTCACGAGCAGAGTGCATCACCTGCTTGCCATCTTTTAAAGTGACAGGATAGATACTCTCTCGGTACCTCTCGGACGCTCTAAAACCATCTTTCTCGTGATAAATTTCTGGCCACGAATATAGACCGCTTCCGTCTACACCACTCTTCTTTGCCTCATCAAGTTTTTTATAGCAATAACTATAATAATCGACTCTCAAGTAACTTCTTGCCTTCTCTCTCTCACTACCATAGCTTTTGGGATTTTCCTGATCAGCTCTGTCTTGGTAATAAGCCAGAGATCTTTCAAAAGCAACATTGAAATCCCAAGTGTCAGGTGAGGCATAGAATGGATTTTTATTAGCCGACAAGTTGGCAAGAGAAGACGCTCTCTCGTAGAGGCAATATCCTGGATTGGCTCCGCAATCAAGTTTATATCCCTCCTCCTTTAGTTCGTTGATCTTCTTTTCTTTCTCTGCGACTTCACTTCCCTTTTCTTGTAGGTCGCCTATGTTATTTTCTAGGTCCTCGCTTGTGCTATTTAGCCCCGATTCATCACTTACAATTTCCTCTCCGCTCTCAGGTATAAGAATAGCAAAACCGCAAACACTACTTTGCTGCCCTCCATTTTCGCGCGCCACTCTGCTTGCACTAAGTGCAGCAAGCGTACTCAATCCTTTTTGATACGTATTGAGAGCCTTCTTAGCTCTGGTTGAAAACTTGGCTCTAGCTTGTCCAATTTCGTTGGCTTTAGAAATAAATTCGCCAGAAGTCGCAACATTTCCACTACATGCAGCAACTACACCAACAGAATAAGTAATCAATTGCGCAACATTCATAGTTAGAACTGTTGCGTCAGCCGCATTGGCAACAGTGGTAAATTTGGCAACTTCATTTTCTGCTGCCATGCTAGAGGCATCTGCAACCTCTTGAGAAGAAGCAGAAGTTGAAGTTATCTCATAAAGACGTAAACCTGAGAATATTAAAGCCAAAGATACAAGAACACAAACGCATGCTGCTACACTTACCGATCCTTTAGTCTCAACTAGTTTTGCCTTATATTTAATCACCATCTTCTCCTACAAAAAATCTCCTGGTTTATATGGAAGTATTGAAAGAACCACTTTATGTTTTAGTCCTGAAATGTGCACTCCAAATATAGAATCTTTCAAATCGAGTCCAAATATTGTTGGCCTCCATGTAAGCTCACATGTATATTGTTGAATGTTGTTGACCTTGCCATTTGTCCAGACCCTCACACTTTGATTCTCCCCATCGAAACTACCTTTTAAGGTAGACTCTATCTTACTTTGAACTTCCTCGACACTATCTCTAATTCGAGGACTAACCCCTTCTATTCGAACACAATTTCTGGCTACACGATCGAACGATGCGCAATCACTAGCGAACCAAAGTGTATTGACCAACACTACAGCAATTACGATAACAACGGGTAAAACTACGCATAGCTCGACTGTCATCTGTCCAGCTTTGTCACCTATCTTCTCTTTCATTTCCACTCAGGTTGCATCCTCATCTCTTTTTTTACTTCGATTAAAACGTTTCCTCTCGAATTCAAACAATTCATCGCTCTTAAACCGACATCTAAAAGAGGCAAAGGCTTGAATTCGTTTTTAATACTTACGCCACAAACATCTTCATCAGCCTGCCAAGTTTCAATTTCATAGGAACACTCTGAACCATGAATATGAAAGGAGTCAACTTGAGGAATGGCAGACAACCTCCTTCGCACGTAATCATCAACGTTGTCGCTGCTACCACTATTTGTTGCCAACAACCTAACCGTCTCGGTTGCTGCTGAATTCATCACAATTAAGTCGTAGAGAAAAATTGCTGGTTGCACTAACATCAAGATCATAGTCATAACAATTGGCAAAACAATTGCTGCTTCCACTGTCGCTTGCCCGCGTACTTGTGATAGTTTTTTAGAAATTAAAAGCATCTGCCAAACCATTTATAGAGTCAACTATATTGTGCGACGCAGCACTAATAGCATGATCTATGAAAATCCCTGCTTCTAACTTATCCGACAAAACGCTCAAAGCTCCAACTATGATCAGTACCAATGCCATTACAATCGCTAATTCTGCAGTCGCTTGACCTGATATGTCACGGAGTTTTCTTTTCACGTCACTAAAGTTACGCTGACAGAGAAGACATGCCCTCTTGAATTGCATCCCATAGAGCTTGTAAACTAGGCTTAAAAGCGACAATCGCAATAATGGCGATGACTACCAACACACCAACCAGGATGGCATATTCAGTCGTACCCTGTCCGCTTTTAGACACTGCTTTGCATTTAAGTGTTTCAAGCCACTTCATCGTATAATTCTTTACTCTCAATATTCTTTTCATTCATTTACCTCTCTTTTTATTACTAAAAATTACAAACCGCCTTTAGAAAGCTCCAACAAGACTGGTCCCAAAACTAACAACAACATCGCCGGCAATATAAGTGTTCCAGTTGGTATCATCATTTTTACTGGAGCTTTAGCAACCTCTTCCTCCCTCTTTGCACGATAGACTACTCTTGCTTCTCGGGAAGCATCTCGAAATCCTTCAGCCATAGAAGAGCCTAGATTGAGTGCTCGTATGATCATCTCTATTATTCGGTTGAAGATGATCGAGTCGTATGCACTTGCGATATCTCTCAACGCATCTTCTCTAGTCTTAAGTCCGCTTTTCCACATCCGAGATGCAAGAGTTAATTCGTGTGACAAATGTGTATTAAAACTTTCAGAATATATCTCTAGGCTTCTATCGAACGACAACCCACTTTGCATACATATAGCAAACACATCTAGCATTTCAGGCAAATGGTGTTCGAGAGAATCAACTCGCATTTTTGCAGTTTGCTCAAGCCATCTATCAGGTGCGACAAATCCATATATGCCTCCCGCTATTGCAAGAAGAAATGAAAGCTCTGCAGATATTACAAAACCAAAAACACCTCCCAAAATGAGTAATACTATCGACAATTTCAATCTAGCTTCACAAAAGCCACTCAAACAATATCTGTCGTCTAGACCTGCCAAAATTTTGTATTTATCAAATTTCATGTCTTTACGAAGCAACCCTTTAGCGTACATTTTTTGAGTTCCAAGCTTAGCCCTAGCGCTTTCTCGTTGAGCCAATTTAAAAAACTCATTTACAAGAATCCTCTTTTCTCCCAAAATATTGCCTGATGATTGACAAGCGTTGATTGAGCGTCTATATTTCGATTTATCAAGAATTTCAAGTATCTTGCGTGATCCACAATATCCACACAAGCATGCACTTAAAGTTGACATTAATAGAAAAGCCATCATTCTTAATCACGCCTTTGATATATTCAGAATTCTTCTAACAATCACAACTCCAGTCATTTGCATAAATATTGCTGCTAAGAAAAGAGCCATGCCGGGCACACTTGAGAAAAATGGCTTCAAAAAATCTGGCGATATAAACGAGAAGAGCGCGAGCAAAACAAATGGCATCAAAGTAACAATAGTTGCTGAGAGCCTTGCTTGAGAAGTTTGAACTTTAAGATTTCGTTGCAACTCAATTTCGTTATTTACAGATTGCCTTGCTGATTCCAAAATAGGCTCAATTGCACCGCCAGATATATGTTGAACATCAAGAGCGACAGCAACAAATTTTAATTCTGGTATCAAAGTGTTGTTCTTCAATATTGAAAGAGAT
>CAVFJE010000173.1:0-4649 GCA_963622845.1 Dialister sp. CAG:486 | reverse complement strand
GAGCTGTAGGGAGTGCTTCGTTTTCTGTCATCATTGTTGTTGTAGTTGGCATGGTGCTGACTATCATGTTCGGTGAAATCATTGCAATAATGTTGCCTTTCGTATTGTTTATACTTGGCTTTATTTTAATGTGGATCACCTTTAACCGCAAAACAATCTTTTAAGCTTGTCAAGTTTTATCAGACTAGATTTGTTACAACTAAATAAACTCACATCTAAACAAAGATGCTTTTCTTTGTCACTTATAATCTGTTTTATCGGTTATAAATTAAATTAATGTTGTAAGTGAAGAAGGAGATGTTTAGTAGTTATGGCAAATCATATTTTTACAGGTGTAGCAACTGCACTTATAACTCCTTTTAAGGACGGGCGTGTCGACTACGAGGCTTTTGGCAAGTTTGTAGATTGGCAAATTGAAAGTGGCGTTGATGCTCTAGTAGTTTGCGGAACAACTGGCGAGAGTTCAACTCTAGACGACGCTGAGCACCGTGAATGTATCAAGTTTGTTGTGGACAGAGCAGCAGGTAGGCTACCAATTATTGCAGGCACTGGATCAAATGATATGGCCTATCAGCTAGATCTATCTAAGGGAGCGTGTGATCTCGGTGCTGATGCTCTGCTGGTTGTGACTCCTTATTACAATAAGGCCACTCAAGATGGTTTGGTTGAGATTTACACTAAAACAGCCGACGCGGTCGACAAGCCAATAATTATCTACAATGTTCCAAGCCGTACAGGTTGCAATATCTTACCTGAGACTTACGAGAGACTTATGAACCATCCTAATATTGCAGCTATTAAAGAAGCTAATGGCAACATTTCTGCTGTTGCAGATACTTTGTCTAGAGTTGACGGTCATCTAGATATGTATAGTGGCAACGACGACCAAATTACTTCAATCATGTCGTTAGGTGCAAAAGGCGTGATTTCAGTTTTATCTAACGTGATTCCAAATGTTGTAAGTGAGATCGCTCATAGCGCGCTTGAGGGTAACTTTGAAAGATCGGCAACTTTGCAAAAGGAATATTTTGCTCTCACTAAAGCGCTTTTTGCCGAAGTTAACCCAATACCTGTTAAAGCTGCTTGTTCTCATCTTGGTTGGTGTGAGAACTCTCTTCGCCTTCCTCTTACACCCGCAAGCAAAACATGTGAGGAAGCTCTCTTAAAGCACATGAAAAAGCATGGATTGGTCTAGATAACTATGGAGAGAATCATTGTAGTTGGATCAAACGGTCGAATGGGTAAAAAGGTCGTTGAAGCTATAGAGAACGACGACAATTTTGAGGTCGCGGCACTAGTTAGCAAGAACTCAAGCGATGAAAATATTTTGACGAATTGCTCTGAGTTTAGCGGTAGTGCAACGGCAATTATTGATTTTTCGCATCACGAAGCAGCTCATGATATTTGCGAGTGCGCTAAAAGGAACAATATACCTATAGTGCTAGCTACTACAGGGCAGACGCCAGAAGAAGAGAGAGAGATCGAGCAAGCTGCACAAAGCGTTGCGATATTTAAGTCTGCAAATATGAGTATTGGTGTCGGGCTAACCTGTGAACTTGCAAAAATAGTTGCTAAGAAGTTTAGTAGTGCCGATTGCGAAATTGTTGAGACGCATCACAACAAAAAACTAGATGCTCCTTCTGGAACTGCATTGATGCTCGCTCAAAGTGTAAAGGATGCACGCGGGCGAGGAGAGTTTGTTAAAGGTAGGTGCGGTCTGCAACCTAGAGGAGATGGCGAGATAGGAATTAGTGCAATTCGTAGAGGTAATGTTGTAGGGGAGCACTCAGTTATCTTCGATAATGGATTTGAAGTTGTTGAGATTAAGCACGTTGCAACTGACCGAGCACTTTTTGCTCTTGGGTCTCTTCGCGCAGTTGAATTTCTAAAAGATAAAAAACCTGGAATATATAAGATGGAAGATTACATATGCGAGTAGATTTCACAAAAATGCACGGATGTGCAAATGACTATATCTATATCAATTGTTTTGACAGAGAAATTGATGACCCAGCTGGTCTTGCTCGTGCAATGTCACCGCGTCATTTCTCTGTTGGAGCTGATGGGGTTGTGCTTATTTGTAAAAGTGATGTAGCTGACGCTAAAATGAGGATGTTCAATCTCGATGGCAGCGAGGGAAATATGTGCGGCAATGCAATTCGTTGTGTTGCGAAGTACGTCTACGACAACAAATTGATTGATGCCAAAGATGAGCTCGACATCGAAACTAAGTCTGGCATTAAGCATATCGTTTTAACTATAGAAGATGGCAAGGTAGTTTATGCGACAGTTTCTATGGGGAGAGCAAATTTTGACAATTCGGCAATTCCTCTATCAATTGCAGATGGAGAAGTTGTCGAAGCTCTTGATATTGCAGGCAAAACTTGGAACATTACTACCGTGTCTATGGGCAATCCGCATGCGGTAACTATAGTTGACGATGTAGAAAATATTGAGCTTGATAGAATAGGTCCTCTATTTGAGAACCATGAACTATTCCCTGAGCGTGTAAATACAGAGTTTATTCAAGTAGTTGATGATACACATCTTAAGATGCGTGTTTGGGAGCGTGGAAGCGGAGAGACTTATGCTTGCGGAACAGGTGCTTGTGCAAGTGTTGCTGCTTGTGTGCGCAATGGAATATGCAAATCTGGTTGTGATATTGACGTAGAGCTTAAAGGCGGCAATCTTACAATTTCGGCAGATGATCAATTTAACATGACGATGAGAGGTCCTGCTGTAGAAGTTTATAGAGGAGTTTATGAATATGAAGATTAAGATGAACGAAAATTTCAAAGCGTTCAAAGACAATTATCTATTTGTTGAATGTGCAAGGCGTATCGAAGCATTTCAAGATGCACACAAAGATGCCAATGTTATCAAGCTCTCAATAGGAGATGTCACTAGACCTCTCCCAAAAGTTGTAATTGATGCTCTGCATCAAGCGACTGATGAACAAGCTAATGCAGAGACTTTTATGGGATATGCGCCAGAGAATGGTTACGCTTTTGCAAGACAAGCAATTGCTGATTATTACAAGCGCAGGAGCAACGTTGATATTGAAGATATTGAGATTTTCGTTTCTGATGGAGCGAAATGCGACTGTGGCAACGTCCTTGATATTTTAGGCAGAAACGATATTTATATTCCTGATCCAGTGTATCCAGTATATCTCGATTCAAATATCATGGCGGGCAACGTCGTTCATTATTTGAAAGGCTCGCTTGAAAATGGTTTTTTGCCAATGCCAACAGATGATATCAAAGAAGGTAGCATAATTTACATTTGCTCTCCTAATAACCCAACGGGAAGCGTTTATGATGCCAACCAATTGCAAGAGTGGGTCAACTTTGCAAATGAAAGAGGATGCCTCATAATTTTTGATAGTGCCTATGAAGCATTTGTTAGTGAAGGGCAGCCAAGGTCAATCTATGAGGTTGATGGAGCGAGAACTTGTGCTCTAGAAATTTGCTCGCTCTCAAAGACTGCTGGCTTTACAGGCACGAGATTTGGCTGGATGATTTTGCCTAAAGAGCTTGAGAGTGCGGGGATGGTGTTGCGTGATGTTTGGCATAGAAGGCAATCGACTCGATTTAATGGCGTCCCCTACATTATTCAGCGTGCAGCTCAAGCTGCTCTTTCAGTTTCAGGCATGAATGAATGTATGGAGAATATTCAATATTACAAACAAAATGCTAAAAAACTAAGCGACTTTTTATCGAGCAAAAATATTACATTCATAGGTGGAATTTCCTCGCCTTATATATGGTTTAAGGCGCCAAATGATATGGGTAGTTGGGACTTTTTCGACCTTCTATTAAATGAGGCACAAATTGCTGGCACACCTGGTGTTGGCTTTGGAGAATCTGGAGAAGGTTTTTTGAGAATCACGTCTTTTGGAAGAAGCGAAGATTATGACTTGGCAATCTCAAGATTAGACAAGATTCTTTAGTTGAGAAAATGATAGTTGGAGTAAAAAAATGGACGGACGTTTGGTTTACAAAAATCTAAGTATTAATGATAGTGGACATCTTCAATTTGCTGGTCTTGATGTGGTCGAGCTTGCAAAGGAGTACGGAACACCAGCTTATCTGCTCGATATTGAAGCGATAAGGGAGAATTGTCAAGCTTATAAAAGTGCAATGGAAGAGTTTTTCGGTGTTGGCTCTTATCCTCTCTATGCATCAAAAGCTCTATCATGCAAGGGGATTTATCGACTTATGAGCGAGCTTGATATGGGCATTGATGTAGTCTCGCCCGGCGAGCTCTATACTGCGGCAATTGCAGGTTTTGACATGAGCAAAGCTTTTTATCACGGCTCTAACAAGACTGATAGTGACATCGCTCTAGGGCTTGATAAGAAAATTGGCTATTTCATTGTAGATAATACTTTTGAGCTCGATGAGCTTAACTCTCAATGTGAGAAGCGTGGTATTGATCAAAAAGTCCTTCTGCGAGTTACTCCAGGAATTGATCCTCATACTCATGAAAAAATTAATACTGGAAGAGTAGACTCTAAATTCGGTGCTCCTATTGAAACAGGAGAGGCAGAGCGCCTTCTAAAACAAGCTCTAGAAAAAAGTAATATCGAAGTTTGTGGTTTTCATTGTCATGTTGGATCTCAAGTATTCGAGATTACACCTTTTAGC
>CAVFJE010000172.1:0-2571 GCA_963622845.1 Dialister sp. CAG:486 | reverse complement strand
GGCTATCACATTCCAAAGCGCGATGTGGTGCTCAAGCGCATATCCATGCTTTTCCTCAGCACTATTTGGCACAGGATCATCCCATAGGGAACATATTACTTTCCAAAATCTATTTTGTGGATGACCATAGTAAAGCGCATGCTCTCGAGATTTAGGAGATAACATAGAACCATTGATCAGAACCTTGCAATTCTCGTCATATACAGGAGGCAGAGTATGCACGATATGCTCTAACTGTTCGTTTTTCATTGTGCCATCTCCCCGTCTTCAAGCTGCACATAAAAAGCTTTATCGTCTTGCCACAAAAAATGAGCTTTCCCTCCAATCATACACGTGTAACGGTACCCGTAGCCGCCACATTTCAACGAGGGAGCATATCGCCTTTCGATAACTCTGTCAACCAGAAACCGTCTCCCATCATTCATAACAATCTCTAGTGGCGTCACAAGACCATCCGCACCCGTCAAAGAAATAACATCGACATAACACTTGGTGCTATTTGGTGAAGTATTTTCCATGACGATAATCACAGCCTTTTAATTCTAGGATCTTATTATAGGTGCTCGCGAGTTCATTTAAAATAATGCCAGGCATCAGCTCGATTCCCTTATACGCTGGCAAATCTGTTTCTAGTAGCAGATGGTCTATCTCTATTGCCTTGACGTATTCTTGTCCCTTTTTCGTTTTCAGCATCTTAGAATTGATAGAAAAGTAACATCCTGCATTTCTTAAGATTTTCAATGATTGAGAATCCTCGCTAAACCAATGAAAAATAAGACAGCAATCATCAAGCCTCCCTGTATAACGTAGTGTATCAATGATGCCTGGCATAGATTTAACGCTATGAATTGAAACGTATGACTGAGGTCTAATAGCATGACAAATAGCCTCAAAAATCTCTTGTTGGTCTTCACATCCTCTTAACGAATCGAGGCCAATTTCACCTATGTACCTTGTATTCTTACAATGCCTGGCAAAAATTTCAACGTCCGCCGTCCTTGCATACCAAGGGTGAAGTCCAAGGGCTAAACAATGTGAGTTTTCATACTCTTCAGGCGTGACAGACACGCCATATGTCTTTAATTGAGAATTCTTAAAATCTTCAAAGTTTTTAATCCAAGGCGTGTGAATATGCGCGTCGAAATTTGTAATCTCACAGTCAAAATGTTCTAAAATATGATTCACTGTAACCGACCCGCAATATCATTCATAACATGCCCCGCAAGCATGTGCCCCATAAGAGCAGGCAAAAAACTTGTACTGCCTAAAATCTTCCTTCCACCAGTTCTTGTTATTGCGGAGTCACTTGTAAAATGCACTTCCTCAGACGAATACCCCACTAAAAAATCTCCAATATTTCGACGCCTGGCCTCGCATCTCATGATTTTACATATAGGGTCGTATTTCGTCTTAGACAATTTATCTATGTGGAGCTTCGCCACATCGGTCTTATTGGCGACCCCAGTGGATGCAATAAATTTGCTGGATGGATTGTTGGCGAAATGCTCAGCGAGAAGCAATTTTGAATTAATTGAATCTATTGCGTCTATTATCCAGTCGGGACCAAAATCTTCAATTACGTCAACAGCACTGGAAAAAGTCTCCTTTTTAATAAAAAGATCACGTACTTTGCATTGGCACGTCGGCGACACCTCACTTACAAACTTTTGAGCAACCTCGGTTTTTCTTTTTCCTATTGTACTTGTAAAAGCAAATGCCTGCCTATTCATATTCGAAGCATCCACAACATCGCCATCGATAAGAAAAAGATGACCAACCCCGCCTCTTGCCAGGGATGAAACTATAAAGGATCCAACTCCGCCAAGGCCTATAACACATACCCGCGAATTCAGCAATTTTTCAAACGACTGCACGCCCCAAAGTCGTTGAGAGCGGTCATGGTTGTCAAGACTTTTTGTATCGTTCACGCTGTCTACCTTCTTCTAGACGTATTTACTTATACATATTAACAAAAATGCCAGGCATCAACTTGCATCAAAAAAATAATCAACAATGTTGCCAGGCATCAGCGTTCGAAAATCACAAATTGAAGCCACAACTTTCTTCTAAATAAGAATTATGGGATTCTTAATTTAATACTAAACAAGACAACTAATCATCTGTTGCATAAGTGCACTGTAAATTCGCATGAAAATTCCCTGCCCACGTATTGGGAGCAAAATCGGTCAAATTTAATTTTGAAGAATCTTAAATTGTGAGAACGCTCTTAATCGCAGTCAATGCAATGTCACTGAGGTTTGTTTAGCTCTCTACCCCAGCAGTCTTCCAAGTCGATACAGCCCAATTCCGACCGCGCGCGAAACTTGCGTCAAGTTGACGTTTAGCTCAGCGACTTTATAGAGCATCTCCATAATCACCTCACGGCTTTGGCGTGGGAAAAAGCCAGGTCCAAATGCTGGATATTCGCTTTTCAAATAAGCAATCAAATCCCTGTCTGAAACCTTCAATTCGGGCAACAGCTCAAGCTCAGTCGAATATTGTTTTGCAAGGTCATGAGTAATTTCGACAATCTCTTCGAGCGAGCAAAAGCGCGAAAGTCTCTTGTGATCA
>CAVFJE010000171.1:0-5398 GCA_963622845.1 Dialister sp. CAG:486 | reverse complement strand
GCTCGATGGTAACCCTTTGCCTGCAAGCATCAATGTTGAGCTTAATGAAGCAAATCAAGTTTCTGGAATAGCTCAACGTATTGAAAACGATAGCGATTTTATTAAGATTTGCGAAGATTCCAGTAACCCAGGAGATTCCATTAAATATGGACAAGGAACTGTCGAGAGATTGTTGCAAATCACAAACTATGTTCGAGTAGGCGGAATAGTCGTTATTGCGATACTTGTATTCATCGCACTGGTCTTTATTAATAACAGCATTCGTCTAGCTATCCTTGCTAGAAGAAAAGAGATTGCTATCATGCGTCTCGTAGGCGCGTCTAATGGATATATCAGAGGACCATTTTTGATGGAAGGTGGTTTGCACGCTTTGATTGGTGCGGGTCTGTCTATTTTGGTAATTGAGCTCATGCGTGCCTTTGCGATACCACAACTTCAAAATGCAATACGATTCCTCGATTTTACGATTGATGGGTCTGTATATTTGTTTATCTATCTCGCACTTGTAATTTTTGGTCTTTTGATCGGACTATTTGGTTCTCTTCTTGCAATGAGAAGATATCTAAGAGTTTAATTTGAGCGAAGTCGAAAATACAAAAGGTTCAAAAGCCAAACTGTTTAAGGCTCGAAAAGAGCACGCAAGAAACAGACGTATTGTCAAAGGGCTATTCTTATTCTTTTTAATAGCCCTTGCTTTTATATGTGGCTTTCTTTTTAGAAGTCAAGTGTCATTGATGACTAAACTCGGTGTGCCTTTGGGAAGCGAATCGGCGCTCAATATCATAGGAACTACAACTTCTAGCGAGACTGTTTCAAGCAGAACTCTCAAGTCTGCCTACAATTCTATCTCGGAGAGAATTTCAGAAGTCGAAGACATTTTGTCAAAGGACGCGTTTTCGAGTGTTGATCTTGACCCAGCTACTCAAGTAACTATTGACGCTGTCATGAAAAATCTAGACGACGATTATGCAAAATACTACAACGCTGAAGAATATGCAAAGTTGATTGAAAGTTCTAAAAGCGACTCTTACGCAGGTATAGGGGTCCTCTTCAGTGAAATAAGTGGAAGAGTTGTAGCAGCCGATGTATTTGCTGGCGGAGAGGCTGACATCAAAGGCGTTAACAAGGGTGATTACATCAAGAGCATCGATGGCCATTATTCTGACAATTGGACATTTAGCGAGGTGACTCAAAGAATAAACGATGCAATAAATTCTTCTTTGCTGATAACTTGGGGTAGAGGCAGTTCAACAGATTTTCCGAGCGCTTCTTCAGACTATAGTGTCACTTTAAGCGTGAGTGTAACAAACCAACAAAACGTTACAACATCTCTTGAAGACGATGATGTCGGATACATTAAAATTCGCCAATTTAGCGATGGAATTGCTACACTGATTACAGATGCGATTAAGTCACTCCAAAATGATGGTGCAAAAAGTTTTGTGATCGATGTTAGAGACAACCCTGGGGGATATATTACGAGCGCACTTGATGCTGCAGAACTTTTTGTCGCAAGCGGAACTCTTGTAAACATCGAGACTAAAGATACGACTACATCACGCACAACGCAAGGAGAGATTATCACAACAAAGCCGATTGTTGTTCTGATCAATTCAAATACGGCAGCGGCAGCAGAGATTTTTGCTTCAGCTTTGCATGACAATGGAGTTGCTACGACTGTTGGTCAAACTACAGCAGGCAAGGGGATTATTAGCGCAACCAGAGAGCTGAGCTTTGGGGGAGCGATTCGCTACAGTGCAGCTCGTTATAGTACGGCATCTGGCAATCAAATACAAGGAAATGGAATCAAGCCGGACATTGTCATATCTAACTCTGACGACACATCAGTTGACGACAACCAGCTCTCTATCGCTATACTTAATGCGAAGAACTCACAATAAATTTTTATCGATAACTTTGCGGTGACTTATTGTTATTGATCTTCAAAGAGAAGTCAAAAAAGGGCGATAAAGTAAAAATCTAGAACTAAAGCGTCATTATTTTGGTATTATTATGTGTTGCACTAAATGACGTGTTTTATATATAGAAAATATAACGAAGAGATGTATGAAAAGGAGGGAAAATGGCAGTACCTAAGCAGCGAAAAGGCAGAATGAGTACACATCATCGCAGAAGTGCTAACGATCGTGTTAATGCACCTGCAAGGAGCTTGTGCCCTAAATGTGGTCATACAAAATTACCACATCACGTGTGCCAAAATTGCGGATTTTACAAGGACAGAGAAGTCATCGAGACTGCATAATTTTCTAATCCTTTACTAAACTTAAAGCAAAAATGAAGAAATTTCGCTCAATTAGACAGTTTCGTATCTGCATCAACTTTTGATAGCTGATGGATTTGAGGTTGTCAAATTGAGCGATTAAAATCCTTAGCCACATGACATCGTTAATGTAGAAGTGCATTAGTTATGTGGCTGGTTTTTTAATTAAAGTAACAATTGTCTTTAAATTTAATTGAAGAGATTAGTCGTTATGTAAATGATGGGCGACTATTGTGAGTGAAAAATCTAAGAAAGTTAGAATTGCTCTAGATCTTTTTGGCGGAGACAATGCTCCTGATGTTTGCATTGAGGGTGCTAAGTTAGCACTTGAGCAAGATGACAATATCGAGATTGTTGCACTTGGAAAAAAGGCCGCTTTAGTGAAGCTTGGCGACCAAGACAATCGTGTTAGGTGCGTATGTTGTAGTGAAGTTATTGAGATGTCAGACCATCCAGTTGATTCCATTCGCAAAAAAAAAGATTCTAGTATTGTAGTTGGCGCAAAACTAGTCAAAGAAGGTAGTGCTGACGGCTTTTTCAGCGCGGGCTCAACCGGTGCGTGTCTTGCGGCGGCCACGCTTATCACCGGACGCATCAAGGGCGTTAAAAGACCTGCTATCGGGGCACTTTTGCCGGGTTATAAACACCCAGTTATGCTAATCGATGTCGGTGCAAATGCAGATTGCCGACCAGAGATGCTTGTGCAATTCGCCAAGATGGGCAGTGCATACATGACAGAGATGATTGGTGTTAAAGACCCACAAGTTGGGCTTTTGAATATAGGCGAGGAAGAAACCAAAGGCAATGCCCTGTGTGTCGAGACGTTTACTACACTCAAAAAATCCATAAATAGTTTTGCAGGAAATTGTGAAGGGTCAGATATTTTAAGTGGCGATTTTGATGTGGTAGTTTGCGATGGATTCTCTGGCAATGTTGCACTTAAGACAATCGAGGGAACTGGAAAATACATGATGAACATCTTCAAAGACGCCTTCATGTCATCTGGCAAAACTAAATTTGCTGCGCTTTTGATGAAGCCTTCCTTGAAGGAGCTTAAATCAAAGTTGGACTCCGAAGCACAAGGAGGGTCTCCTCTGCTGGGCGTAAAAGGCGCGTTTGTTATCGGGCACGGAAGCAGCGGTGCTAGGGGAATTAAAAATGGCATTTTGGAAACAGCGAAAACAGTTAGAGCTGACGTTGTCTCCACTATTGCTCGCTCACTTGAAATAGATACAAGTCATTTAGCGTAGAAGAGTATTGCTTATATAAAGAAAAATGGAATATACATCTGAACAGCAGCAAAAAATTAAACTTATACAAGATATTCTTGGGTATCAATTCAACGACGAAGCCATCGTTTTGTATGCGATAACGCATCCATCGGCAATTGAGGGAAAACCTGTGCGATATTCATATGAGCGTCTTGAGTTTCTCGGCGATGCAGTTTTGGGAACTATAGTCGTTCATGCAGCGTTCAAGGCATTCCCAGATCTTGATGAGGGAGGACTTACGAGAATAAAGGTCTCTCTTGTCTCGGGCTCGACTCTGTCTAAGTTAGCTGGAGACCTCGGATTTAAAGACGTAATAGTTTTTGGATCGAGCGAAACAGGCACTGGCAGGCGTGGGTTACACTCAGCTCTTGAGAATGTCTATGAAGCAGTAGTGGGAGCACTTTATCTTGATGGTGGAATGGATGCAGCTAGCCAATTTGTTACTAGAACGCTCATCCCTTTGATGGATCGCTCTCAGGCTTTGAGACCTGAAAATCCTAAAAGCATGCTTCAAGAAAAGCTTCAAGAACATGGAGTTACACCAGCTTATGAAATGATTAGCATGGACGGTCCACCACATGATCGGACATTTGAGGCACAAGTTTTTGCTGGAAAAATTGCTATGGGCAAAGGTGTTGGAAAATCAAAGAAAGAAGCAGAAGCTAGGGCGGCAAAGAAAAGCTTAGAGAACATGGATGAGTATATAGTTGCCATTGAGAAGCCGAAGAAGAAGTTTGATTTGATGCAATTTACTGGTGAGTTGTTTAAGATTGGCGACATTGCAAAAGGTCGTGACAAAAAGAAGAACAAGTCCAATCCTCGAAAGAAAAAAAACAAGGGGTAGAGCTTGTGTACCTAAAGTCGATTACATTAAAAGGTTTTAAGTCTTTTGCTAAAAAGTCAACTATGACCCTTGATAAGGGGATTACTTGTGTTGTAGGTCCAAACGGTTCTGGCAAGTCAAACATTAGTGATGCTCTTTTGTGGGTTTTAGGCGAGCGCAGTGCCAAGAATATTCGCGGCGAAGCGATGAGTGACGTTATTTTTAGCGGGTCTTCTAAGGCAAAAAAATCTAGTTTTGCTGAAGTTTCGATTGTGCTAGACAACTCAGATTCAACGCTAAATATCGACTATAGCGATGTAGTCATTACGCGCAGGGCTTATGCTTCTGGAGAATCTGAATATTTGCTCAACGATTCAAAAGTCAGGCGAGCTGATATAGTTAGGGTGCTTTCCGATTCTGGTCTTGGGCAAGGTACACATTCTATCATTTCGCAAGGGTCTCTAGATTCAATCTTGTCTCTTGACGAGATGGAGCTTCGCGAAGTTATTGAAGAGACTGCGGGGGTTCTTAGACACAAGCAAACAAAAGAGAAGACTATAAAAAAGCTTGATAACCTCGTTGTTAACATGGAGCGAATTAATGACATCATATTCGAGGTGGAGCGTCAACTTGAACCTTTGCAAAGAAAAGCCAAGAGAGCTGAGACATATTTAGAGATTAAAGACGAGCTAAAACTAGCACGGTTGCAACTTGCAATAGACGATCACAGAAAGACAAGCTTGCTTCTTAATGACAACAAGAATAATAGAGAACAGTTGCAAGCAAAAGAAGGTGAAATTAATCGTGAGATTTCAAAACTTGAAGCTTCGATAAATGAAAAGACAGAAGAGATCAGAGAAATATCAAAGCACAATGAAGACAGAAATAAAACTAGCATCGCTCTTAACAATGCAGTCAACGGCACCGAAAATGTAGTGAAAACAATAATTTCTCGCATTGAAGATGCTAAGTCTAAGAGGGATTTTTATACGGAGCAGTCTTTAGAGATGAGCAAAATAGTTG
>CAVFJE010000170.1:14465-15116 GCA_963622845.1 Dialister sp. CAG:486 | reverse complement strand
GTTCATTCCTCCCCCATCTTGCGTTTCAACTTCTGTGACATACGCAAGATTGACGAGATAACCGCGATGAACTCTCATAAAACCAAAACTCTCGAGCTCTTTTTCTATCTGTGACAAAGAAGTTGTCGAGAAATATCGACCCTCATTAGTTAAAACATAGGCATAATCGTCTCTAGCGGTGCAATATTTAATGTCAGCAGTAGCAACGAAGACTTTCTTCCCACTCTTTTCGCAAGCTAGGCTTTTGGTTTTCTTCAAATTTGCCTGAACTTGAATTTCATGCTCTACCTTAGCGATGGCTGCCTTCAATCTTTCAAGTTCAACTGGTTTTAAGAGATAATCGGTAGCCTTAACGTCAAAGGCTTCTACCGCATATTGACTGTATGCTGTTGCGAAAACGACAGAAGGTGGCATTTTGATCTGTTGCAAAGCTCCTGCCAATTGCAAGCCTGTTGCATCGGGCATATTTATGTCCATAAATAAAACGTCACAAGGTTGCTCATTTAGCTTTTCAATCGCCTCTTTAGTGCTTGAAGCCTCAGCAACAACCTCTACTCCGCCAGCTTCAGACAATAGTGCCTTCATCTCATCGCGTGCCGGCTTTTCGTCATCAACTACAATAGCTTTTAACACGTATTCTTAACTTTCTGT
>CAVFJE010000170.1:8138-14455 GCA_963622845.1 Dialister sp. CAG:486 | reverse complement strand
AATGGTGCCTAGGGTGGGATTCGAACCCACACGCCCGTAAGGACATCGGTTTTTGAGACCGACGCGTCTGCCATTCCGCCACCCAGGCTCAACTGGTGAGACTTGCTCTCACTGCTTGTTTCATCTTCAATATTGACAAGCGACGTTATATTATACGTCTAAATTGGCGTTTCTTCAAGTTTTATCTGTATTCTGTCAACTCTAAAATTATCCATCTTGATGATAGTCAATTTTGCACTTCGAATTCTTTCCGCATTTTCACTTGTAAACTCGACCTCATCACCAATCTCGGGAATTCTGTCCAAAGCTTTCATAACGAGCCCACCTGCAGTTTCAACATTATCATGTCCATCAGGCTCGAAGTCCAAAACATCACATAAATCTTGAATTTGCATAGAACCGTCGATTTCAAGCGTGCCATCCTCGAGCTCTTTAGTCTCATTAGTGCCACTATGGCGATACTCATCATTTATCTTGCCAACAATTTGCTCTAAAACGTCTGATAGCGTCGCGATTCCTGCCGTTCCGCCATGCTCGTCTACAACAACGCAAATCTCAGTTCTCTCTTCGTTGAGATCCCCGATCAACTTTGAAATCTTGCAAGTTTCGGGCACAGCTGTGAGCTCTCTGATCTTCCAATCACTCATCTGCGAATCGTCATCCATATCGAAGAGGTCTTTAACATGAACGAAGCCAACCAAGTGATCAGCATCTCCATCACAAACTGGATATCGAGAATAAGAATACTTGCGAACGATTGACAAATTGTCCTTGGCACTGTCGTTAATATCAAGGAAAACAACATCTGTTCTTGGTGTCATGATTGCTTCTGCATCCTTATTGACTAGGTCAAGGACGTTGTCGACGTACTCGTTTTGCTCAGGATCGATTAAGCCACTCTCAGTCGACTCGTCCACGAGCAACTTTATCTCATCTCCTGTATAGACTTCGTGTTCGTTAGCTGGATCGTGACCTAATAATCTTACAACGCCATTGGTAACGTGATTAAAAAACCACATTATTGGATAAGTTATACGATAAAACCAAAGAAGCGGCGTCGCTGTTGCAAGAGCATAACTCTCGGTAGAAATTATCGCTAACGACTTCGGTATAAGCTCACCAGCCACAACGTGAAGAGCTGTCATCAAAAAGTAGCCAAGAGCTATCGCCAATGTTGTGATAAAAGGCTCGGGGATACTAAAAGGTGCAAAAATGGGTCTTATTAATGCTGCAAAAACTGGCTCTCCTAGCCAGCCCAATGCAAGGGATGCAAGCGTAATGCCAAGTTGGCAAGCTGACAGATAAGCATTAACGTTTTGAACGATTTTTAGAGTGTTACTAGCACCCTTCTTTCCCTCATCTACAGCAAGTTCAATTTGCGACTTCCTTACTCTAACGATGGCAAATTCCGCTACAACAAAAAAGGCGTTCATGCCAAGGAAAAAAACGACGAATACAAGATCAAGAACAATTTTAGAAAGTTCCACGTTTAGTTTTTCACACCCTCGATAAATTTTGTGACTGCATAATCAGTGATATCACTCCTGTTAATTATGCCTACTATTTTACCATTTTCCGTAATTGGAATTTTTTTCAGGTGATGATCTGAAATGACGCGGCAAATGACAGCAATTGAACTCACGGTTGATGCGGTTATGCAATCATTTACACACAGATCTTTGACTTTCAAAGTCATCAAATAGTTGAGCTTGTCATCGATATGTATTCGCTCTATTGTGGCTGCACACATCAAAAGTAGCGGGTCTTCAAAACGCTCTGTGGTCCGCGAGAGCCTCTTCAAAAAATCTCCATCGCTGAAAAATCCAATAGGTTTCATATCTTTGTCGACTACAGGAGCTCCTGATATGTGATTTTTAATCAAGTATTGCATCGCAAACTTCACGGAGTCATCTGGCAGCAAGTAGTAGACTTCCTTTTTCATGATCGAATTGATAATTCGCTTGTTGTCTTCTGCCGTGATTTCATCGACAATAGTCGCTTCTTCTTTTTGAATTGCAGGAGACTTATCTTTAATGTAGATAATTGACAAGATTAGGCAAAGGAAAATGAATGCCGAGAGCACCATGTAAGCGACGTTGATGCCTGTCAACATAGCTTGTTGCGCACCTTGCGTTGCCACAAAATTATTCTCGACTATTGCTGAGACGCTAACTACAATTGCCGTTCCAAGAGAAGCTGCAACCGTTCTAAGCGTGTTTTGCACCGATGAAGCATGCGGCGCAAGTGTGTCGTCTAAACTAGACATTCCCCAAGTTGTAGCTGTCATATTAGACAGCGAAATTCCAAATTGACGAATTATAAAAAGAAATGCTACAAAGATAGGTGATCCATCAATTTGTAGAAACCCAAAACATGCATTTGCAATGAACATCAAGATGACGCCAGAGATGATAATTCCTCGTGGTCCATGACGATCGTACCATTTTCCCGCGATTAAATTTACTCCAGCAGATAGTACTGCTCCAGGTAAAACTACAAGTCCAGATACTATCGAGTTATACCCAAGCACCGTTTGGATATAAATTGGCATCAAAATTCCAGAACATAAAACAGATGCTTGCGCTACCATTCCGACAACTGTCGCGACTCTAAAGTTGAGAGATTTCAACACTTTGATCTCCAGCATTGGGTGCTCTAATTTGCCTTGTCTCCAACAAAAAAGACCTATTAAAGCTATGCCTATGAGAACCAAAGAGACATCGAGTATTCCTACTCCTGCACTTCCAAAAACACTGAATCCATATAAGAGACACGCCAAGCCAACAGAAGAAAGCAGAACGCTAGGCGGATCTAGGTGAATTCTTCCTGCATCTTCTGGTACATTTTTCTCTATCAAGACGAAGCCAAAGGCCACGATCAATGCGGAAAAGGCAGCGATTATCCAAAACATTATGTGCCAGCCTACATACGCTACCAACAAACCAGAGGCAAAAGGACCAATTGCTGGTGCACACGCGAAAACCGTGCCGACAATTCCCATTGCCTCGCCGCGATGTGAAACTGGAAAAGCTGTCAACATAACAGCCATCGACATCGGCATCATAATTCCTGCTCCCAAAGCTTGAAGAACTCTTCCTGCCATCAATAACAAGAATGATGGACCCCACGCGCAGAGTGCTGAGCCTATAGCAAATGTTGCCATTGCAAAGGAAAATAGAGAACGGATAGAGAACTTCTCTTGGCAAAATGCCGTTATTGGAATCATGATAGCGTTGACAAGCAAAAATCCTGTTGTGAGCCATTGTGCACTCGTCGCATCAATGCTAAATTCGCGCATAATAGTCGGAAGAGCCGGTGCGATAAGCGTTTGATTCAACACAGTAATAAACGCTGCACACACGAGCAATATCAGCATCAACTTAGTCTTTTTTTCTATCCCCTTCATAGTACAGTTAGCAATTATAAAACCTCTAATAACGAAATTCAAGAGTATAATTCTTCTTTGGTCTGTGAATGTAAAAAATGAGACGAACAAAGGAAGTGACATGGACAAACAACTCATAGAGCAAGGCGTGAAGATGATTCTACAAGGCATTGGTGAAGATCCTCAGCGAGAGGGTCTTGAGAAAACCCCTGCCCGTGTAGCTCGTATGTATGAGGAAATTTGCGCTGGACTTGAGCAAGACCCTACGCAATTGTTTGCTACCACTTTTGATGAAGACCATGAAGAGATGGTTATCGTTCGTGACATCCCTTTTTATTCAATTTGTGAACATCACTTAGTACCTTTCTTTGGAAATGCGCACGTCGCCTACATTCCTCACTCAGATGGTCGCATATGTGGACTGTCTAAATTGGCACGTCTTGTCGATTGTTTCGCAAAACGACCACAAGTACAAGAGCGACTAACTTCTCAAGTTGCAGATACATTGATGGAAAAATTGCAGCCGATGGGAGTGATGGTCATTATGGAAGCCGAGCATCTTTGTATGAGTATGAGGGGTGTTAAAAAGCCTGGATCGAAGACAACTACAAGTGCAGTGAGAGGCATTTTTGGCAAAAGACATACAACGCGAAGCGAAGCATTGTCGCTTATGTTGAAAAATTAATTAATTACAGATCTTCGAGAGAATATATTCTTTAGCTCTAGTCTCTTCGTTATCATCTATCTTAAACAAGTCATAAGACTGTCCTGTTCTAGACTTATGTCTCTCAATTGCGTGATTTAAAAGATAATCAGCAACCTCAGGGTTTTTTGAGAGCAATGGACCGTGCAAATAAGTCCCAATTGTATTTTTATAAATGACACCATCAGACTTGTCTTTTTCATTATTACCAGCTCCTGTTTTAGACACAGTCTTGCCAAACGGTTGGATGCCTTCTCCTAAATAAGTTCTACCTGCATGGTTTTCAAAACCAACCACATAAGAGTTTGTTATGGTCGTCTCAAGTGCGATGTTGTTCGTTAATCTGTCTGCAGAGGTGCCAGGTCTGCGCGTCTTTATATCAAGAATTCCAAGACCTGGAACCTCATCTTTTCCAAGCAACCACGTGCTGCCCAAAATTTGATATCCACCACAAATAGCAAGCAACGGCCCGCCCTCTTCCACATAATTTCTAAAAGCAAGCCTTTGATTCATCAAAAACTCAGTCGCTATTCGCTGCTCTCTATCTGGACCTCCTCCAAGAAATACCAAGTCTACTTCATCAAGATTAAAATTACTATCAAGACCAAATTTTTCAATCTCGCAAGGTATGCCACGCCACTCGCATCGTTTACTAAAAATCCTTAAATTTCCGCCATCGCCATAAAGATTGAGAAGTTCAGGCAAAACATGAGCAATTCTAATCGCCTCACCACTCTGCTGCTTTACTTCTCTTGACTTTACTGCCGGCTGCGTGGAAGTTTGTTCACTTACAACCTTAAACTGCGCTAGAGACTTTTTTACTTCGGGTAGCGCCGTATAATTGGCAATTACAAAAACTTGCGAGACATCATTAGTTAAAACTTGCGATACATCATCGACTAGCTCAGCTTCGATGTCAGCATACTTCAATCTTACTTGCAAATCATTTTTTCTAATCCCTCCAGCATAAAAGATTAAATTACGTTTTCTTGCCAACTCCTCAAAATCAATGTCCCAAATCCAAGAGATATCATGACCATCAGCAGTTAAATCATTTATGAAAAACGCTACAGAAATCTTCTCATTTTTGTCTGCTAAATCGCCTATAATTCTCAAATTTTGATTGAACCCCGTTGGGTTTTTCGCCAAATTTAGGAGCATGTCCTTGCCTGCAATATTAAGGTGTTGTAGCCTGCCATTTTTAGGATTAAATGCACTAAACGCCTTTTGTATATCTGCATGATCAGCACCAAGGAGAATGCCTGCAACAGCACAAGCACTCAAATTGTAGACGTTGTATGTACCAAGGAGAGGTGAGGCGAAAGCGTAAGTAACATCTCTGCCGTTTAGTTGAAATTCGATGCCTTTTTCGCCCATCTCAACATTTGTTGTCTTCCAATCACAATTAGGTCTAGAAAAACCACACTTTTCGCAATAGAAGTCGCCGAGCTTATCATATTGGTGATATTTATAAGTCAGCATATTGTCGCAACATTGGCAAACAGTCGTGTCCATTATCGTGTTTTGAACAAGTTGAAGAGGCTCATCAATTCCAAAAGACACTACGTCATTGTTAACACTTTTTGCAACTTCAACGCATAAAGGGTCGTCCGCATTATAAATTAGCGTCGCACTTGGGCAACTATTTAGAGCCTCAGAGATAGATGACTGTATCCTCTCAATCTCGCCACATCTATCCAATTGATCTCTAAATAAATTTAAGAGAAGCACATAGTTTGCTTTAATGTCACAGATCGATTCTCGAAGCCAAAGCTCATCACTCTCAAAAACTCCAAATTCCGCACGTCCATTTTGCAAAAGAGTAGACGTAATGCCAGTCTTCATGTTCGCACCACTTCTATTGCAAACAATCTTGCGTCCACTCTCAACCAAGATGTCAGCTATCAAATTAGTGACCGACGTCTTTCCGTTCGTGCCAACGATCATTATCTTTTTACCTTGAATCTTCTCTGAAACTTCACTCTTAAGCACGTCTGGGTCAACTTTCAGAGCTACTCGCCCAGGAAGATTAGAAGCGTTCGTATGCGCAACACGCTTGAGCGCAAACGCGAGAATCTTCGAAGTTGTTTTTGCTATGTTGTATCTTATCGTCACGATTTAATTAAAGAAAACACGTCCATGCATTCAAAATTTGTTCTCTAACACTATCAATTGTAATATCTGAGATTGCATTTTCACTTAAATATGCAATTTCATTTTTTTTTTTTT
>CAVFJE010000170.1:0-8128 GCA_963622845.1 Dialister sp. CAG:486 | reverse complement strand
TGATCTTCTAAAGGCAGAATTTCGTTGCTCTGCGGTCTAAAGATATTGACACCGATTCCCACACAAAGTTTCTCTCTATAGATTTCAGTTGAAATGCCAGCCAATTTTTTTAATTTTTCGCCATCTGCCTGTCTCAAGATAATGTCGTTGGGTTCCTTAATGATTAATTCTTCGCTCGACATTTTTTGCAAAACAGGCATTGTTGCTTGAGCAAATGATAATGGAATCTTGTTGAATTGCTCGTGGGTAACCTTAACATCAAAAAGGCACGACATGTACAAGCTGCCCTTTGGACTAACCCACTTGTGACCTCGCATACCATATCCGCCGCTCTGTGCTGCCGCTACAGCGACAAATCCAGCACTTTCGCCCTTCGAAATAGCTTGCTTAATTAAGAGATTTGTAGACTCTACCTCATCGAAGACATGTACATTCCAATTCTTTATCACGGCGAGCTTTATTGTTAGATTAAAACCGATTGACCAACTCTGGACTGTCTGTCAATGCTGCCCACTTGCGTTCCATCTGCAAAGACATGATTAGGCAAAACGCACTCAAGAGGCGAGACGACAAAATCTCTCTCTGCTGCTCTGGGATGAGGCAAAGTTAACTTTTCGCTTTCGCAAACGTATAGCTGATAATCGACGATATCTATGTCAATCGTTCGCGGACCATTTTCAATTTCTCGAACTCGACCCAAAGAATTCTCTATCACGTGTAGATAATCTAACAGCTCACTAGGCGCAATTCCACTTCTCAAAATGACGACAGTATTTAAGAAATCGTCTTGATCCTCTCTATATGCTGCACTAGACCTGAAAAAAGGAGCGACATCGACCACTTCTGTATCTGGAAGGTGAACAATCTCTTGAATTGCCAAGTTTATCTGGTCTTTTATACATTCTTCTCGCTCTTCGCTGTCGCTTCCGACAAGAGCTACGTTAGCACCTAAAGACAAAATGACTCTAGGTCGCAAATCTTCTAATATAGCAGCTGTAACACCAACGTTGTGGACTCTGAAAAAGTCTGCCCCCAGCTCACAAGCTCTCAAACACTCTTGTGCTGTTAGGAAGTCGCGATCATCCTTGTCATCGTTTGAAAGCAACGACAAGTACCTTTTTCTTGATGGAGCAGCTAAAATTGGATAGCCGAGATGACGCAACTCATGAATATTTCGCATCAAAAGAAGCGTTTGCTCTGGAGTCTTTGCAAATCCAGGCCCTGGGTCTATACAAATCCGGGACTTGTCAATTCCTAGGCTCTCAAGAAATTTACATTGCTCATCAAGCCATGAGCACACCTCACCAACAACATCATCATATTCTGTAATCTCTGTCATAGTTTGAGGAGTTCCGCGCATATGCATACAAACAAGGCCGCAATCACTATCCTTCACAGCTTCAACCATCTTGGGATCTGTAAAACCCGAAATGTCATTAATGATTGAAGCGCCTCGCTCAAGTGCAAGGCTAGCCACTTGCCAATGACGAGTGTCAACACTTACACAAATATCTTTCTTAGCCAGCTCTTCGACAATTTTCTCAATTCTGTCCCACTCATCTTGCCATTCAACATTGCTAGAGCCTGGTCTCGTAGACTCTCCGCCAACATCTATGATAGAGGCACCGTCATCAATCATAGAAATTGCGTGATCAATAGCTTTTTGAAATGTGTTGTGCTCTCCCCCATCTGAGAAGCTGTCTGGAGTAACGTTTAAGATGCCCATAATCTTGGGCACATTAGTGTCAAAAGTATATTTAGAACATTGCCAAAGCACGTTTTTGAATTAAAAAGGAACAGGCTAAATGCTGCGCATAATCTCCATTACATAGTTGGCATTCTCTTGAAGCACCTCGTCCTCAATGTGATCTGCAATGTCATCTTTGCTCAAAAGCATAGCAGGTTTTCCTTGCTCGAAACCTGCAACATGTATGAAGCTAAAACCATTGTTGCCCACAACAGACGCTAAAGAATCTGTCCACGTCATTGTCGCAGTGTCAAGCTCAATGCCTGCGGTCTTCGCAGCAGAGCGCGCAATTCTTTTCATGCGTGGTGAAATTTGCTTCGGTTTCAAAACGCCATCTTTTTCAACAAGCGTTGTCACACCCGCACCTAGTCCATCTAATACAATGAAAATCGACCCCTTCAGCTCATCTTTGTGCATCTCGAAGAATTTTTTGCTGCCAGCATGGTCAGCACATTCTGCACCCAGCGCCACACACCAAACTTCGTGATTGATATATTGTTCAGCAAAAGCAAATATATCATCTCTCGTCGCTTGCTCTTCATCAAAGTCTTGAGTTGGGCTAGATATCGCCATGCCACCATTCCACTCGTCGTCATCTTGCGCGAAACTTTTCCAATCGCCACGCTTCTTTCCAACTTCTCGAGCATCAAAGTCCTCATCAACGTCGTAAGCTTCTCTAAAGCTGAGCTCCTTCTCTGTCTTCTTCTTCTTGCGATTAAAGATTTTGCCAAACACGCTCTCTGTTCGAGTTTCTGGAATCTCTACATAACCAGGACCAGCAACTGCTCCTGATTCGGTCGCTTGCTCTTCATAGATAGTGTCATCTGCATCTAGAACATAAGTTTCTTCTTCAGAAAGACCTGCAACAAGCTCATCAGTGATAGGAGCGAAAGTGCCAGTTGCCTCTCCGACTCCAAAAGCGCCTGCTTGAGCGACTTTTGTATTCTTAGGTCTAGCCTCTTCCGTCTCGAAGGTATCTTCCAAAGAAGGCACTGTTATTCCGAGCTTCTCGTCTCTCGCTTGAATGCGATTCTTTTCCTTTTCTTCCTCCAACTTTGCTTGTTGCTCATTTCTGTGAGCTTCAATTGCACCAGTCAATGAAGGGAGCTGTATATCTCTCTTAACAGTCTCTACAGGTTTGTGAGCCGCCGCTGCCGCACTTCTTGCAGCTAATCGGTCATCAATCGGGCTTCTCGTGTACTTCTTTGTCGAGCTACTTGCTTTTTCTTCACTCTCATCAACCTTAAGAGGTTCCATCTGTCTAGTCGCTTCATAATCGGGACTCTCTGTTACCGTCTCAAGCAGTCCAGTTACACCAGCTCTCTTTTCCTGGGCAGGTCGAAGTGTAATTTCAGGTTCGCGCTCTGCCGCAATGACAGGGATAGCTTCGGCTACATCATTTGATTGCTCGTCACTTCTAGTAGCTTTATTTTCGATTTCACTAATTTCATTTTCTAAGACACGCTCTGCTGTTTGAACGTCCTCACGTGCACGTTCAGCAGCATTTTGGCTTGCACGCTCAATATTGTCATGAATTGCAGCGAGTGCCTTATCTAAATCGCTCATGTTCTCGGTATTCTTTGTAAGATCTGTCTTGTTCTCAGTTATCTGATTGCTCGCCCTGTTATTAGCGTTTTGCAACGCATCTCCGAAGGCAGATCGTCTTACGCCGCTGGTTGGTACTGTTGGAACCTCACCACCATTTGCTTTTGCTTTTCCTCTGTTGAACCAATCAGGTCCAGAGCTCTTAGGTAAACTTGTCGAAATATCTTCATCCGCAACTTCAATCGTTGACTTGTGAGAACTTTCGCTATTATCAACAGGCTCAATAATTTGCGTTTTTCCATCTAAATTTTCTGTCTCGTCCGAAACTTCAACTTGTGCAAATTCTACCTCTTGAGCTGCTGTTATAGGCGTGTCCCATTCAACTTCTGCGTCATAAGGAATAACCCCCGCTCTATGTGCAATGTCTTGCCCATGCACTACCGGCGCCTCCCCCCTAGGCGTGAAAACACCGCTCGAGATACGCTTTGCAACATCTAACATAACTGCGATTGATGCAGCGTTGTTGTTTGCTCCTTGATTGTATTGTGCCGTTTGATGAAAGATGAAGCTTATAAGTGGCAATACACTGCCAATACATCCAATTACAAGCAAGAGGGTGAAAATTAGATTTTGTCCTAAGAGAAGCGTAAAAAGCAATATCAAAAAAACAATAACAACACAGATAAGCTCTGCAATCCTAACTTTCCCAAGATGCGGAAAAAGGAAAGAAGATACTTCTGGGCGCATCTTCTCTGAGTCATAATTAGTTATAAGTACGATTTTTCTGCTTCTTTTGCTAACCCCACCCTCTGTTGATGGTATATATTTTGCAATCACATTTTGAGTTGGAGATTTACCAAATATCGACGATAACTTAAAGATTGAAAGCTCATCTAATAAGTAGAGTATGCCTCCAAGGAGTGCTAAAACGATCGATGCGACAATCGCTGCTGGGAATAGAATTGCAAGTAGCCCAGCAAAAAATACGACTCCCGCACAAATGCTTCTAAGCATCTCGCCTAAAAATGAAGTTTGAAACTCTTCCATCTCAACTTCTAGATCTGTATTTGATTGAAATTGTTCTTGGATATAAATTGCCGCTGACTGCTCTTCGTCTGTTCCTGCAGGTCTGGCATTAATTTCTGATGCTAGTTTTTCAACGCACTGTCTCATTTGTGTCATGTTTAATCCTTCTGCGCTTTTATATTTAAACCCCTAGTATTATACATCATGTGACCATTAAACAACGCATAAATGTAGTTTTGTCTACGATATGTAGTGCTGGAGTTTTACCCTAGAGCTGTTTCTGGATAAGCTGACCCATCAGTAAAGTCTGTGAATTTAGTATTCTCTCCCACAAACGTGAGCGTGATGTCCTTAGTTGGACCGTTTCTATGTTTGGCGACTTGTAGCTCTGCTGTTCCAAGGTCTGGTCTTCCAGTTTCCTCTGCCTCTTTTTCGTCCATTGACCGATCTATAAACATAACGACGTCGGCATCTTGTTCAATCGATCCAGACTCTCTCAAGTCGGACAGCATCGGACGCTTATACTTCGTGCCTCTCGTTTCGACAGATCGATTCAACTGCGAAAGTGCAATCACAGGTACATCCAACTCTTTTGCAAGAATTTTAAGACCGCGAGAAATTTCGCCTACCTCAACCGCTCTATTTCCATCGCGTCTTGGAGTAGCTGGAGTCATCAATTGCAAGTAATCAACAACTATCATTCCCAAATCGTTTCTTTCTTTGAGATTTCTAAGTTGCCTTCTCGCCTTTGCTCTTGCCTCCAAAATGCTCAACCCTGGTGTATCATCAATAGCTAAACTCAAAGAAGATAATGCAACCGACGCATTACCTATTGCCGCAATATCCGAATCTTGTAAATACCCACTTCTGATATTAGAAAGCTTCACGTTTGCTTCGCTGCTAATTATCCTTTGTGTTATTTGCAAAGCCGACATCTCTAAAGAGAAAAAAGCAACATTTGTACCTCGTTTAGCGCTGTTAACAGCCATATTGAGCGCGAAAGATGTTTTGCCTACTCCAGGTCTTGCTGCTAGAATTACTAAATCTCCGCCCCTGAAGCCACAAAATAGTCTGTCCACATCCTTAAAACCTGTGGGCACACCTAGAATTTCACCTTTTCTTTTCGCAATCGCCGCAATCTCTGCACTTGCTTCTTCGCATAGGTCTTCCATCGATCTAAAAGTCTGTGAAACACGCTTTTCAGTAACATTAAAGAGTTTCTGTTCGGCCAAACCGACTACTTCACTAATGCTGTCTGGTCCGTCATAAGCAATAGCATTAATCTCGGCCGATGCTTTAATCAAATCTCTTTGTATCGATTTTCTCTTAACAATTTCAGCGTGATTGCGCCAAGATGAAAGTGAATTAGTTGCAGTTTGAAGGTCTACTAAGTAAACTTGATCTTCAGGTGAAGTAAACTTCCCTTCTACGTTTAATTTATCCCTTACAGATATTAAATCTGAAGTTTTACCATCTTTTACAAGTGAAAATATTGCATCGAAAACATCTCTGTGACGGCTTCGATAAAAATTATCGCGAGTTAGCATGATGCATATTTCATCAGCGGCCTCTTCGCTCAAAAGACATGCACTGAGAACGGCCTTTTCAGCCTCAATGTTAGAAGGCAGCTCAGCGTTTCTCAATTTCTCGCTGGCTGCCCCCGCATTGTAATTCATTTCAGACATATATATATTTTAGAGGAAAATTAGTTGCCCTCTGTAGTATCAACAATCTCAGAGCTTTCTTGAAGCGTTTCTGTTTCCTCTATCACTGGAATTTCTGCAGTATTCTCAGCTTCGCTACCAGCGTCACTCTCGACACTTTGCTCTTCTTGAACGCTCTCATCAGCTTCTTGTGTCTCTTGAGCATTATCGAGAAGTTCATTCTCTTCTTCGCCAGCAACTACAACAGTTACAACTCCGCCGATACTTCTATAAATATTGACTGAGACTTTGTACTCGCCGACCACCTTAATTGGTTTGCCAAGCTCCACTCTGCGCTTGTCAATTTCAATTCCATGCTCTTCTGTGATTGCCTCTGCGATCATCGCAGATGTAACAGAACCAAAAAGTTGACCTTCCTCGCCAACTTGAGCTTTAACGTGAACCTTAATCTCATTGAGCTTTTCAGCCAAAGCGTTAGCGTTCTCAATTCTCTCTTCTTCACGCTTTTGGATGTTTGCTTTCTTTTGCTCTAATTGCTTTAGATTTCCTTTAGTCGCAAGAACAGCAATACCTTGAGGCAGCAAATAGTTATTAGCAAAGCCACGTGCTACCGTGATTACGTCACCTTCTCCGCCTCTTCCTTGGAGTTCCTTAAGTAAAATAACTTGCATAATCTTATAACCTCCTTGCTATTTCTTGCTACGACGCAGTCCACCGCGTCCCGCAAACGTAGCTTCGCAATAAGGCAATAAAGCCATGACTCTTGCACGCTTTACAGCTTGAGCTATGTCGCGCTGGTGCTGTGTGCAAGCTCCTGTAACGCGTCGAGACTTGATTTTGCCTCGGTCTGTTGTGTACTTCTTAAGCAATTCGACATCTTTATAGTCAACATTCTCTACGCCCTCTTTGCATAGTTGGCATTTCTTTGGACGTGAATGTTTTTTGTAATCTGCCATAATTTTTCCTCAATTCAAAAATTCTTCTAACTCATATTTAGCAAAATTCTAGAATGGAACATCCTCATCATATGTCGAAGCATCAGCATCAATAACTGGTACAGATGGAGCTGAGTAAGCACTCGCATCTGGCTGAGCTGCACCACCGCCAGAATTGTTTCTAGACATAAACTCGATCTCATCAACGATTACCTCGAGCTTATTTCTATTTTTGCCATCGTTGTCAGTCCATTGACTCCAGCGAAGCTTTCCTTCGATAACAACTTTAGTTCCCTTCGTCAAATATTGAGCGATCGCATCTGCTCTTTTCCCGAAAAGAACACAGTTTACATAGTTAGGATAATCTTCCCACTCACCACTTGTCGCGTTCCTAATTCTGTCGTTAACTGCGACGCCGATGTTTAGGACACTAGTTCCGCTTTGGGTATTTCTTATTTCACCATCACGAGTTAGATTTCCTGATATTACTACTTTGTTAATGCTCATATGTATTTCCTATTCTTCTTAATTCGCCTTAGTTTTGTTTGGGCGTGCAGTAATCATATGACGAATGACTGCATCAGAAATACGAAGAACACGATCCAATTCGGCAATGCTTTGCTCATCTGCTTGGAACTCTACTAATGTGTAATCGGCCTCAGTTAGCTCGCCAATTTCATAGGCTAGCTTTTTTCTTCCCCAATCATCAACATTTTCGATTGTTCCATTTTGAGACGAGATCGCGCTTTCAACGCGCTGAGCTACTGCTTCTTTTGCATCATCTTCTGTTGTTGGTGCTTGCATATACAACAACTCATAAGCCTTCATAACTCACCTCCTCTGGTCTAAATGGCCTCGGTTCGGTGTTATTTGATTCCGAGGCAGGATAAAATGCTTGATTATTATAGCACAAATTTATCCCTTTCCAGCCAATTCAAAACAACCAAAAAATCTCACAAAATAATTGCGAAAATATTCGCTTTCAACACCTTTAATAAACTTAAGAGCTTAACTTGCTTGCAAATTGCCAACTTTTGTATTCAATCAAATTCTCCCTATCCGTCTCCTTTTTCCACGCCCTAAACAAACTCTTCAAACTACAAAAAAGCACATAAATGATTTCCTTAAATTTGAGCGCACAAAAGTTAATAAAAAAGCTTCTCCTTAAAACGTCACTCGTTACATATCGCCAAAGATTACATTTCCATTAC
>CAVFJE010000169.1:0-3066 GCA_963622845.1 Dialister sp. CAG:486 | reverse complement strand
GCATACATCTTGCGCACTCGCGTCTTCCTGCATCTGGCTCCACATCATATTCGATGTGATCAAAGTCATTCTTTCTCTCATCAGCAGGACGTTCATGAACGACTTCGCGCTCATAAGCAGCTTCTCTTGGACCAGTCCAAAACTCATGTGGTCTAACTTCTGGGTCAAAGTAATTATCTCCACCAAGATAATGGTCGATATTAAATGCAGCAACCTTGCCTTCTCCGATTGAGAGAATAGCAGTTTGTGGACCTGTATGGCAGTCGCCTCCAGCCCAGACGCCTTCCATACCTACGCACTCTAGGAAGTCATTAGTCTTGAAGCAATTCCACTCTGTTTTAAGACCGACCTCCTCAAATGGCTTGCAAACAATATCTTGTCCTACAGCAACAAGCAAAATATCAAGAGGCGTGATGATTGGATCTTTGTCAGTGTCTGGCTCAGGTTTAGGACGTCCGCCGCCAGAATCAACAAGTCTTTGTGGTTGATGTCTAAGACCTGCTACGTGTCCATCTTCATCGACCATAACAGCATCAGGAGCTTGAAGTGCCATCATTTGTACGCCTTCCTCGATTGCTCCCTCAATCTCCTCTTCGTTAGCAGTCATGTCTTCAATGCGTCTTCTATAGAAGCAATAAACGTCTTTTGCGCCTGCACGAACTGATGTTCTGCAACAGTCCATCGCAACATTACCACCGCCTACAATTCCTACTTTTTTGCCCGTGAAATCAGGATAATCTCCATCGCCAATCTTTCTTAGCAAATCAACTGCTGATGAGACTCCTGGAGCTGAACCGTTGTCAACGCGCAACATTTTGCCAGTATGAGCACCGATTGCAATAAATGTTGCGTCATGTGAATTTTTAATATCATTGAAGTTTGTCTCATCAACAAGATAATTGGTAGTAACGCTGATTCCTCCAACATTTAGGATTGCATTGATATCCTCATCAAGTCTCTCACGTGGGAATCTGTACTTTGGAATACCATATCTAAGCATTCCGCCGAGCTTGTCTCTTGAGTCATAGACATCAACGTCATGACCTAGAAGAGCAAGATAGTACGCACAGCTCATGCCTGAAGGTCCGCCACCAATGACGGCAACTTTTTTACCACTTAGAGGCTTTCTCTTAGGCGTTGGTGTCTTGTCTGCATGAGAGATGTCGACAGCAAATTTCTTAACTCCACGAATGTTAATTGGCTTGTCAACTTGTCCTCTTCTGCAATTGTCTTCACAAGGGTGAACACAAACGAGTGCACAGGCAGTTACGAATGGATTATCTTTTCTAACCATTTGAACTGCACCCGCAAAATCTCCTTCTCCAGCTAGTCCAACATAAGCAGGAACATCGACGTGTGCTGGACATTTTGCTTTACATGGGGCCTTCATCTTGAGATCGCATGTGCATGAGTGAGCTGATGCATGAGCAAAATATTCGATTGCAAAGATCCTAAGCCCTTCTAAAACTTCATTAGCTGCCTTCTTGGCATTTTCGCTAGCATCCTTAGAATCGGATATTTTTTGTGCAAGCTCTCTCAATTTGTCAATCTTTTTTGCATTTGACAAATAATCATGAATTCCCTGAATGAGCTCTATCATCGAAACAAAGTCTTTCCAAGATTCACTTTCTTCGTCAACTACACCTCTGTCTTTGGCTAGAAGAGCTTCAGCTCGACATAGTTGGATTGAAATCTTACACGTTCCTTCTTTGGCGACTTGCAAAGCTTCTGACAAAGTATCTGCTTGCAGGCATGGCTCCACAAATGAGCGAATTATCATCGCAAACTCCCTTCACTTAATAACAAACAAGCGTCTCCCTTTTCGACGAGTTTGTGGGTTGGTTTATATTCTACAACAAGACGAAGCGAATTGTGGTATTGAGGAGCTTTTTATCTTGGCCAGCCCCATTTGACTGGATATCTGTTGCCATAAAAACTAATGAAAGAATCGAGCGTTTGAGTGTATATTGCGCCGACGTTACTAATGACCATTCCGCCGCCGATGTAAATTCCAACGTGGCCATAGATCTCACCCGCGCTGCCTGTGCCTGAATGAGAAGGATCTGCGACTATCATTCCGACTTCAAGCGTCGACTTATCTGAAGATGTGCAATAGTTCCAATACATGTCGCACGCATTGCCACCAAACCAACCTACCCCTGCATTTCTATAGACATTTGACACCCACGCTGCGCACCAGCCTTGACCTGGGGAAGGAGTGATATAGCACGCGGCTACTATAGCCTTACCTTTTTCTGAAGCTGAAGCATTCGACAAAGACCCTGTGTATGAAAAAGTTTGTCCACCAGAGTAAAATGAGCTTGCTCCAGCTGCTGCCGCTGCTGCCGCTGCCTCTTGCTGTTGTCTTGCAGCTTCCGCCGCTGCTGCCGCTGCTGCAAGTTCAGCATCTCGCTGCTCTATCAATTGCTTTACCTCATCAGAGAGCGAATTTACAAGCTCCGTTACCTCATTAGTCTTTTGCTGTACTGCCTTGATTTGTTCTTGTTGAAATGCTTTTAAGTCTTCTAACTCACCCTTTACTCGTTTAATATCTTCGACAAGATCAGCTTCGCTTTGAATAACTTTGTTCGCAAAAAACCAATTGTTTGCAAATTCAGCAAAATTGCTTGCAGACAAAACTACATCAATCATGCCCGTGTCACCATTTTTGTACTTAGATGCCACACGTTTATTTAGTTGAACTTGCTTTTCTTCTAGCTTGCTTTGCTCGTCGTCTATTTTTCTGACTGTGTTAGCTAATTCGTTTTGAAGAGCAACATTTTCGCTTTGTAATTGCTCCAACTCTGCATTGACTGAATCAAGCTGGCTTTGTGCTGCATCTAACTTCTCTTGCGTAGTTTCTTCTGCGTAAGCACTCTCTTCAACAAAATTATCAAGTGCAGGGAAAAATGAAAGTACAATAGCGATTGAGAGCATTGCCCTCGCTGCCACCTTTAGAGTTGCCTTATTGAAAATCATATTTATATCCAAGCTCCTAGTTGTTCATTTATTATTTCATCTTAAAAGCTTCAACTAATAAATTCTAGCACATATAGAGGCTAAATT
>CAVFJE010000168.1:0-2007 GCA_963622845.1 Dialister sp. CAG:486 | reverse complement strand
TCTAGAATAGTTTTGATGTCTGCGTCATGCCACGCCTTTTCGCTCAATTGCTCGAAAGTATAGCCGCTATACGCCCAAAGACCATAACCTCTCGCCTTTAGTTCACTAGCTAAAATTGCAACTGGTCCTGCTTGATCGAAAGGATCTCCACCACTAAGTGTGACGTCTTTAATCAATTTATTCTTCTCGATATCTTCTAAGATCGAGCCAACGGTCGAGTTAGTACCTGCGTCAAAATCCCAGCTGCCCATGTTATGACAACCGGGACAATGGTGCGAACATCCCTGCGTATAGATTGAATATCTAAGTCCAGGACCGTCTACAATTGAGTCGTTTGCGACTCCAAAAAGTTTAATTTTTGTATCTAATTTATTATTCATAATGCTACTCATTGTACTCCCAGTTTTGATATACCTTTGATAGAATTTAAGTATAAATGAGGACGCAAAACATGTCAGGAAGGAAATAGTCATGGCGATTTTAGAATCTGGCGAGATGTATCTTGAAACGATTTACGTTCTTTCGCAAGAATCACTTGAGGTGCACGCCTCAAATGTTGCCAAAAAACTAGGTTATTCTAAGGCTAGCACATCGAGAGGACTAGCTATCCTTAAAGAGGAAGGGATGATTGAAGACAGCTCATCAACTGCATTAGTTTTGACCGAAAAGGGCAAACTTTTAGCTGAAAAAATTTACGAAAGACATACTACCCTTACAAGATATTTCATCCAAATTGGTGTCGACCCAGAGATTGCTGAGAGCGATGCATGCAGAATTGAACACATCATCTCTGATGAAACTTTTGAAGCACTAAAGAGCTTGACTAAGTAGCCTCTCTACTTCATCGAAGGTCATCGGCATCGTTTGAACATCCTCAATATCTTTGACAACAATCATGTTCACGCTATTGCCATGGCGCTTTTTATCTCTTTTGATGAGATTAACGATGTCTTTGGCAGCAACATCTGTTTTACTTGGCAACCCTTGCTTATCGATAGTTTCAAGGATTGCTCTTTCAACAGATTTGTCAGTGATACCTTGGGTTGCACAACCGCGAACTAAAATAGCTATACCGCAAGCAACACAAGAGCCATGCCCAACTTTGAAATCTTTTGCTGTCTCTATTGCATGACCTATAGTGTGTCCCAAGTTTAGCATTTGACGACGATCGCTTTCAAATTCATCGCTGACAACGATGTCTCGCTTGATCTCGATGTTTTTACACACGAGCTCTAACATTTCATCTTTTTCGATCAAAGATTTATCTACCCTATTGTCGTGTAACCACCAAAACAGCTCCCTATCAGCTAAAATTGAGTGCTTAACAATCTCTCCTACAGAATCTTGAAATTGAAACTCGCTCAAAGTTGAAAAGGTATTGCAGTCGCAAATGACTCCAATGGGCTGATGAAATGCACCGAAGAGATTTTTGCCTGACTGCAAATCAACGGCTGTCTTGCCACCAACTGAAGCATCCACACACGCAAGTAAACTTGTTGGAACTTGCAATACATCAACCCCGCGCATGTACGTAGCTGCAGCAAATCCTCCAAGATCGCAAGTTACCCCTCCGCCTAAAGTAACGACAAGAGTGTCTCTGGAGCATTGATTTTGCGCCATATGCTCTAAGCAATTGACTAATGTGGTTGGATTTTTTGCTGCTTCTCCTGCTTCAAAAACAAAGCTTCCAACTTCGCAGTCTACAAAAGACGACGTCGCTATATCCCCATAGAGTGGCCAAACGTTGCTGTCGCTAACAAAAAAGATGCGATCATAAACATCTTCTGGCACAAATTCATTCAAGTGAGATAGCAAGTCTCTGCCTACGACAACCTCGTAGTCTCTTGATGGAGTTGCAACATCAATTTTTCGAAAAACCTGCATTTTTATTTTCCTTTGGAACCTTTTAAGCTAGCGCTATCTAAAACATTTGTTGAAAATGAAAAAGTTAGAGCTGCCCTTCTTCTTTCTCTTATTCTAGCGATCTCTATCATGTCACCTAAAAGC
>CAVFJE010000167.1:0-12194 GCA_963622845.1 Dialister sp. CAG:486 | reverse complement strand
AGAAAAAATTACTTGGACGCTGGCGGTGTTACTTGTCAAGTAAGCCTCAATAATTATGACAGAAATCAAGTTCCTAGTTATGTTGACTTTACGCTTTTTGGTATTACGAGAGAAGCAGCTACGAATATAATCAAACATGCCCAAGCTAAAAACGCAATTATCGACATTAGTTTCAAGGATACGGATACATCTGGAGCCAATTTCGATGCCAAAAATGAAGCATCTAGATTTGTCCAACTAAAAATTCAAGACGACGGAGTCGGCATCGGAGATGGTGCTAATAAGACTGACGGTCATGGAGTGGAGGGTATGAGAGAGCGCGTTCGCATTTTAGGCGGAGACTTTTCAATGTTAAACGCACTTGAAGGCGGAACGATTATATTAATCAAGATTCCGCTTCCTGAAAATAGATGAAACAAGAAAAGGGGAGAGGTTAAAAGTGATCACACAAGACTATTTAATGAGAATGCTTATTGTGTTTTTCCAGGCTTTGATGCGCGCGAGAAGTAGAGCTTTGAACGATAAAGACATGGAAGGCGCAGCTGAAATGCTTGAGAAAACTGTGGGAGATGCTGCCAATATGGACGCAAACACTCTTCTCTCGCTTGCTCCCGAGTCGCTAGCAGGGATTCTTGGAGCAACAGGAGTTGATCCTAAATTAACAGAATTTATGGCTCGCTCATTAATGCAAGCTGCAGAATATCGAGACAAAGCTGGTCAAGGCGAGATTGCGCAATTGCGAAGAGAGCAAGCAAAAGCTGTCGCTGCTGCTTATGGTCATGATTTAACTATAGACATTGAGGATTTTCTTCAAAAGTATGATTTCAGTAAAGAGGATCTTGGACAAGATTAGTTAGGAGACAAACAAATTCGTCGACAGACTAAGCTATCGTCCAATTAAGCGCGCTTGCAGGTGCGCTGACGTTCATTTGTTGAAGATAATCATCGTATTCTGCTTGCGAACAATCTCTATCTGACGCTCCAATTCCGATTTCATATTCAGGATACCAATCATCTCTGTCATGGTTTTTTTCGGCATGAAAAAGAAGTGTGGCACCATCTCCAGTGTCGTCATCAACGCGCCCTGAAATTAATATATTTGTAGGGATTGAAAATGAGTAGTGCTCTATGTCTTCTCCATCTGAAGAAGTCTTTACTCGCAAAATTGTGTTGTCATCGCGCAGGGTCAATGAGTCTCTGACGCTTTCTTTTTGAACAATTTTTTTAGCTTGATCATTTTGCAATGTGTATAACGCCCACCATGTATTCTCATAACCTAAAAACAACTCGTCGTTACCATCTCCATTTATGTCTTTGTAGGCTGTGCAGAGGGACTTCCCATTACTTACATCTCTGGGAGCAATAAGCAATGATCCATCTTTTACTTGCTCAACGATGCTCTCGAAGCCAGCATTTTGAGTGCCGTTGCTTGACGATGTGTTTGCTGAACTGCTTTTAGTTGAATCGGTGGCGTTTAAGGATCCTTGATTTTCTTGGGAGGTATTAGTTGTCGGAGCGCTACTTGTATTGAGATTGCCTTTTGAAGACGTAAAAAGGATTGCTATTGTTATGCAAATAATTAAGACGCAAGCGAATATGGTTGCACATACTATGATCGTCTTTTTGTTGTTGTTCTCCATCGTTTGATTGACCTCCACATCAGCACACTTTAACTAACAAAGCAACCTATTTTTTCGTGAACGCTATCATGGAGTTTTCATATTCAAGTGAGAGAGTTCCGTCACTATCTATAGTTGCGTCGACATCTATTCCTGAAATATTAACCTTTGCGCTTTTCTCATCCTTTGCCTCCCATGTACCACTGAGTGTAGTTCCAAGAATATCAAAAGTAAAAGTCTTGTCTTCTTTAACTGTGAGTTCAGCAGATTTTTCTGCAGAATTAAGTGCTTTTGCTTGGTTTTCGTCTAAATCGAGCAAACTGTTCGTCACATCTGTTACACGCCATGTGCCAACGAAATTTTCAGAAAAATTCGATGTAGAGTTTGTGTTGTTGCACCCGACCAATGTGAATGTGAAACATACAATTAATGCACTACATAAAAATAATTTACAAGCTCTAACCATGTGAAATCCTTTTGCTATGTTTTGAAAATTATTGTATCTATTTTAACGCATGAACATATCTAAAGCTAAAGGTGTATCTAAAGATTTAATTATTCTAATCCAGATAGTACGCATAAATATACATATCCTCGTACTGATCATCTTTATTCTTGAAGCCGCCTCTAATCATGCCGACTCTCTCAAATCCAATCTTTTCATATAGTTTCCACGCACCAATATTGCTCTTCACTACGGCATTGAATTGAAGAACCTTAAATCCATTTTCTCGAGCGCGCTCAATTGAGTCTCTAACAAGCATCTCTCCGATATGAAGACCTCGAGCATCTTTTGCAACTGCATATGAACCGTTTGCGATATGAGAACTCCTGCCGCTTAAATTCGGGTGTTGGTCATACACACCGTAAATCTTGCCACTCTTTATATCTTTGGCAACTCCACTATAGGTCTGTGAGCTAAAAAAATCCCTTGCTTCTTCAATGGAATATTTTTCGATTTCAGGGAAGGCGTTGCCTGCTTCGATCACTTCATTCCAAATTTCAACCATCGAAGGAATGTCTTCCTCACAAAATTTAACAACTTTAATGTTTGATAAGTCAGGCATCGAAGCACGCTCCTTTCAATTCGCTTTAGAGATATGATAGCAAATTTCTTAAATGGAGCCTTAGGTTCATTAATGCGTTTGTTGTACTGGGGTTGCAGGGCAAAGATGTTGTAGGAACGGTTGTTTGCTATAATAGTCACGACTCAAATGAATCCAAGAAATTCAAGAAATACTAAACGCCCGAACAACGTTTCTCAAGGCATAAATAATCCTCGAGCTATGCATGCTAGTGATGCTGATATCGCTAAACTTCGAGCTGCAAATCAAGATCCCAAACTTACGCAAGCAAGAAGGCGACAAGCAGGTAGGCAAAGACAAATTCTTAGTCAACAGATGTATGAAGACAGACGCAGAGCCAGCTCCTCAAGAGGTACAATTGCAAAAAGCGATGCGACAGCAAAAAGACAAAGACAAGCCCAATTTGCATCAGCATATGGAACGCACGCCAATCCAGCTGTTGCGAGAGCGGTTGATATGCCATATCCTAAAAGGCGAAAATGGCCTAAAAGACTAGCCATAGTCCTAGCTGCGTTACTGCTTGTTGCAGGTGCAGCCCTTCTACTCTTCTCGTGTGCTCTGGACAACTCTCTATCCTTGAACACCGATCGTGAGTTTGAGACAGAAGCGGTTGATTATTCGAAGCCTTATTACATACTTCTTTTAGGATCAGACTCAAGGGAAGGCTCAGACACATCAACTCGCGAAGATGAAAGCGGAGATAACCAACGAAGTGACGTCATGGTTTTGCTGAGATGTGATTTGTCAAAGAAGAGCTTCACGATGATATCTGTGCCGAGAGATTCGATGTGGACTGACCCAAACGGTAATTTATGCAAGATAAACGAAGCGTACAATGAAGGCGGAGCTTCGCTTTCTTGTAGTGCAGTCGAGCAGTTAACGGGCGTAAATGTTTCTCATTATGTAGAGATAAAAATTTCTCAACTAGAAGGTCTTGTTGATGCTCTAGGTGGAGTTGAAGTTAATGTTGCACAAAACATTTCGGTCAATGACACGTTGACTGGCAACACCATTGACGTTGTAGCAGGAAAGCAAATTTTAGATGGTCAAAAAGCTCAAGCATTTGCTCGTGCGCGCCATGAGTATGGGGGCAATCAAGACGCAGCAAGACAATCTAACGTTCGCACACTCATAGAAGCTATTGCTAAAAAAGTTGTGAGTGGCAACCCAGTTGAGATACCGAGTAAGATTATAGATGCTGCCAAGTATGTTGGGACGAATATGCGAAGCGGAGACTTATATGACATGGCATCCAGATACATATTAAATCCAGGGGATATGAATATGCAAAGTTGCTCGGGTCCAACAAATGGTGCTATAAATTCTGAGAGCGGACTTTGGATGTGCTATAAAAACCCGCAAGGATGGGCAAATTTGTTTTCGGTTCTTGAGTCAGGCGGAGATCCCAATGGCATTGACTACGCATCGACTGAAGTTAAACATTATTAAAAAAAGAGGAGTCAAGAAGAAATGCTCTCAAAGCAACATAAAATTCTGATTGGGTCTCTTATAGGTCTTTTATTGATCATCTGTGCAGGCACAGCAGTTATTATGACTTCTCAAAATAACAAAAGTGAACTTGTTGAAACGCCACCTCAAAGTGTTGATATTGAGCCAAAGAGTAACGCCATAACTAGTTTTTGGGCATTAGTTGTTGGCAATGACACTAGACAAGGTACTGTTGAAATTTCTAATGAAGAATATAGCGATGGTAATGCAAGGGCAGATACTATTATGCTTGTTCATGTAGACCTTGACACCAAGAAAATCGCGATTGTTTCCGTTCCTAGGGACACTGCAACAACTATCAACGGTCAAACCGTAAAGATAAATGAAGCATATAGGGTAGGGGCGATGAATATGCTCATTGATGAAGTTGAAAAGTTAACAGGTGTCAGAGCTTCATATTACATGAATGTCAACTTCGTTCAATATGAAAAATTGATTGATGCTTTGGGTGGAGTTGATGCAAATGTACCAATAAATATGACGCTGCAAGACATTGTGGGAGGCTTTGAGATCGACTTGACAGCTGGCGAGCAGCATCTAGATGGTGCTCAATCTCTAGTTTTAGCTCGCTCTCGAAAACAATATGCAGATGACCTAGATGCTTGTAGGCAAATTCAAGATAGACAAATTTTGCAACGTGTCATTACAAAGCTAATCAGCGATTCAACACTTGCAGATACTGTTGTTGATCTTGCACTTGCTAATTGCGATACAAACTTTTCGTCTGACGAATTAAAAGAAATTGCAAATAAGCTTGCCGATGATCCTTCATCTGTTACTTTCACTTCAGGAACTGGTCCTTATAAAGGTGCAATAGTGTCTGAGGCAGGCAACTTGTGGCTCGCTACTAGAGACGAAGAAACTTGGAGGAAGACTATTGAAGTGGCGCTATCTGGTGGGGATTTGAATTCAGTTTATGCTGAGCCTGTTGTAGCAGCGGCGAAATAGCGTTTGCGCTTACTCTGCGAGAAGGATCTTGTCGTCAGAGAGAGTACTTCCTGTTTGACTCTTAAATAGTGCTAGGAGATCCTTGACTGTCATCTTGTCTCTCTCATCTCCGCTTACATCTGCCACAATTGTACCTTCATGCATAACGACAGTTCTATTTCCAAATCGAAGCGCATCTTCCATGTTATGTGTAATCATACATGTAGTTGTATTGTTGATTGAGACCGCTTCTTGGGTAATCTCTAAAACTTTCTCTGTTGCTTGTGGGTCTAGAGCCGCTGTATGCTCATCAAGAAGTAGCATTTTTGGATTGCCGATAACTGCCATAAGAAGGCAAACAGTTTGACGTTGCCCGCCGGAGAGAGTTCCAACCTTGACATCTAGCCTGTCTTGAAGACCTACGTTGAACCTCGCTAAAATTTCTGCAATCTTTTTTCTTTTTTGCTCAGTTATAGCAATTGAAAGAGGGTTCATATAAGTTGATCTGCTAAGAGCAAGCGATACGTTTTCAGCGATTGTAAGGTTCGGGCAAGTACCTTTAAGCGGATCTTGGAAAACTCTTGAAATAAATCTTGAACGCTTATATTCACGCTCAAACGTAATGTCTCTGTCTTCAAGTGTAATTCTGCCAAAATCCGGATAGATTGACCCTGCTATACAATTGAAAAGCGATGATTTTCCTGCACCGTTTGAACCCACGATACAGACAAAGTCACCGCTATTCATTGAAAAATTTAAATCTCTAAGTGCTACATGTTCAGTTACGCTGCCAGCATTGAACGTTTTGTATAGCTGTTTAATTTCTAAAACTTGTTTAGGCATTCATATCACCTGCATTGCTGGTAGTTGCTACACTCGGAGCCTTTTTTGCATTCATCGCGTTTATTCTTTTTTTCCGCTCAGCGATATACTCTCGAAGTGCAGGAACTCCCATGAAAATTGCTACGATGAGTGCAGAGATTAGTTTTAGAGCATTGGCGTCAAAGAGGTTGATTGTTAGTGCAACTTGAATTATTAGTCTGTAGACAACCGATCCTAAAACAGAGCAGATCAGACCTGCAGTCACAGATCTCTTGCCTCCGAAAACCTCGCCAATGATGACACAAGCTAAGCCTACCATGACCATACCGGTTCCACTTGACATGTCGGCAAATCCTTGTGCTTGAGCTAATATGCCACCAGTTAATCCAACGAGTGCATTGCCAAGAGCGAGCCCACCAATTTTCACTGCATCAACATTGATTGAACTTGCTGCACTCATCTCTTCGTTGTCGCCAACAGCTCGCATGGAAAGCCCGCTCTCTGTTTTGAAATACGCGATTAGAAGAGCTAAGATAATCGCAATTATAAGTATGATAAAGAAAAACTTTGAAATGTCGATTTGCGCAATACCGCCATTAACAGGCACTATAGCGGGCGAGGCACTACCAGGTTGGCCAGGAGCGACGATTGAGTGGACTAGGTCGTAAGCTTTTCCTACGCCAAGAAGACTTATGTTTGGCGAGCCAAGTACGAATATGTTTACAGAATACAGACCAGTAGAGGTGATAATGCCTGCAATTAGCGGATTGATCCTGCCTTTGGTCGCAAGAATTCCTGTAACGACTCCCGCTAAAGCTCCAGCAATAGACCCCATGATGAGTCCCAAAATAGGCATGCCTTCGACAGTAAAGACCGCCGAGACTGCCATTCCGAGACAGAAAGATCCATCGACAGTAAGGTCTGCCATATTGAGGATTCTAAACGTTATGTAGATCCCAACAGCGAGCAGACCATACTCGAAACCAAGAGATGTTGCGTCAAATAAAACTTGAGGAGTCATCTGAAACTGGCCCTATGCTTTCTACTCAGAGATAATTCTGTAGTTGCCACTTTCGCTAAGTGTGATACCAAGTGCTTCTGCGGTTGCTTTGTTGACTGAGCGATCAGTTGATGGGAGAGCATAGACCGGCACTTCGCTGTAGCTCTTTCCTTCAAGCATTTGAATTGCAAGCTTGGCGCTTTCTTGACCAAGGTTGTCGTTAGTGCAAGAAACACTCTCTAGAGCACCTGTTTCAGTCATAACAGGGTCGGTGCCGAGAACCGGTATGCCTGCCTTAGTTGCAGTGTCGGTAAGTTGAGCCATGCTTACTTGAACGATTGAATCTGCTGGAACATAGATACTGCCGCAAGTTGCTGCCAAGGCTTGACCAGCTTGTTGTACTTCACTTGAGTTTGTAACCGTTTTTCTCTCGCACTCAATTCCTTGTGATGTTAAATATTCTTCTGCTTGATCTGCTGTAACAGTAGAATTTTTGTCTGCAGCACAATAGAGAATGCCAACTTTTTTGCTAAAGATATCCTCTTTTAGTTCCTTTGCAAAACCAAAGATTGCCTCAACATCAGCGAAATTAGTAGTCCCAGTCATTCCCTTGTCTGGCTTTTCTAGACTTGAAGTTACACCAGCAGCGACTGGATCAGTAACACTCATGAAAACCATTGGTTTAGTAATACCAGCGTTAGCACAAGCTTGAGCTGGAGGAGTTGCGATAGGTACGATGACATCGTAATTGCTTGTCTTTAGCTGAGCAGCAATTTGATTTAGATTGCTTGTGTCACCTTGAGCGTTCTTAACGTCATAAGTGACATTGGTATATCCAGCATCCGTCATGCCTCTTTTGAAGCCGTCCATCATGGTGACGAACGCATCGTTTTCTACAATTTCGACAAAGCAAACGCGAATTTCTTTGCTTTTTGGATCTGACGAGGACTCGCTTGATGACGAGCTAGAGCAGCCAAAAAGTCCAAAAACGAGAGCAAACGACGTTAAAATACCTAAAAATAGTGATAAATAATTGTTTTTGCCTTTTGTTGAAACCATAAAAAACAACCTTTCTTTTGTCTTGTACTTAACTAAGCTGAGTTTTATTCTATCTCAAAATATAGTTTTTACACATTTGGAAAAAACAATTAATTGCTGATTAACATTATTTTGTGAGCTAAACACCCATGAGTAACTTTTTTGTTGTTTAAATGCATTTTCTTGAGAAGTGAGAAAGGTATTTAAAAGAAATTGCGTCATGTATTTTTGAGAGTTTTTAAAAGATTAATTTTTGACTTGCTATGTAATCATTTTTTTTACGGTGTTGGCAGCGATTGATAAGAATAGTGAGTTGATTAATTGTGAATTTCAAGAATTTAAAAATTGGAAGAAGATTTGACCGATCTACTCTAGTTGCAATTTGTTCAGGAGTTCTGTGTGCGTTGTGTGTCGTTGCATATATGCTTCAGATTAAAGATCAAGCCTCTGCAAGTCAACGAGAAATCCTTGAAAAGTATGGGGGAGAGCAAATTGAAGTTTGTGTTGCCACTAGAGACATTGCGGGAGGCGAGAGCGTTAGGGATAGCGATCTTGAGACGCGAATGTGGATTGCTGGACTTCTTCCAGATGGTGCCATAACTAAAAGAAGTGATATCGTTGGCAAGCAATTAGGCTCTAGTGTTTTGAAAGGCGAAGTGTTCTCTTCCACACGGCTGCAGAGTGCATCGAGTGTGCTAGATGTACCTGACGGGCTTGTTGCAGTGAGTGTGCCACTAGACGAAACGTCAGCAGTAGGTGGCTCTCTGTCTCCAAATCAATGTGTAGATATCTATGCCACTGGTTCTACGACGACTACAAAGATTGGAGAGAATGTTCAAATCCTAGAGACTTCTAATTCTGGTAAATCGAACTCTACAGACACGAAGTGGATAACGCTTGCTGTTGAACAAGACAAGGTTGCCGAGTTGGTTAGTGCCGCTCAAAAGCTTGAATTATATGTAGCACTTCCATCAACAAAAAATACAACTTCAAAAGATTCTGTCGTTAAAGAAACTAAGAGATAAGAAAGATAAAAGATATGAAAGACAATATTTTATTTTGCGTTAGTACTGAGACTTTAGCATTGCCAAAAACTATAGGGCTTAGTGATGAGATTTTAGGTTTGCCAAAAACTTGTTATGCCACAACAGCTGCTCAAGCAAGGAGAATTGCTTCAGATATGAGTGGGAGTAGTTCTGCATACATAATTGGTTGCGATGATATGGAACCAATAAACTTGACGGCTGCGATAGTAAGTGACAATCCAAATCTTCGACCAACTCTCGTAGTCGACAGGCTCACAGGATCTTTGTCAACACGTTGTCAAGCTGCCGGAATAAACTCTATTATGACACTGTCGCAGCTTTCTCGTAAATTTGATGGAAGTGTGCCTTCACCTCAACTTTCTAAATCAGGCAAACATGAAAAGAGGGTCGAAGAAAATGATGATCTAGCACTTTTTGAAAATGACATTTATTGTGTTGATGAAGCTAAAGAAAGTGTAACTCCGTCTAAACCACAAAACTCAAATTGTTGGATTATGAGTGTCTATAGTGGGTCTGGTGGTGTAGGAAAAAGCACAATTGTTGCTGTTGTTGCAAATCTTCTCTCTGCATTAGGAAGGAGAGTTTTAATGATTGATTGCGATTTACAATTTGGAGACCTCTCTCATATCGGCGATGCAATAACTAGTGTTGACTTCGAAACAGTAAAAGACGACGCAAGTGAAGTGAATCGTCTTTTTGCGCAAGATAGCGAGAACAGACCTTTTCTGATAAAAGCACCTTCACGCATTGAAGACAGCGAGGTAATTTCACAAATTATACGCTCGACAATAGCGCGGGCGTCTGAAAACTTTGAGGCAATCATTGTTAATACCGGTACTAATTGGTCAGAGGTAAATGCAACACTTCTTGAGATTTCTAATTGCAATTTATTCGTTGTCGATCAGCGAATCTCGAGCGTTAGATCTTGTAAGCACGCACTTGATTTAACAGGACGGATGAACATTGCTACTCACTCATTCGCATTTGCGCTAAATAATTGTGATAAGAAGGCAATGCTTAGCGGGCTTGATGTGATGGGTGCAATTGATGCGGATGTTGTCCACGAAATCAAAAACGGTGGAGAGAAAGTTGAACAATATCTCTCTGCAGGCAAAATTAGAGATTATTTGAGCGAAAAAAGTGATATGTGTCTCTCTGTCTTTTCGATGCTTTGTGAGCTCTGTCCTTTGTGCGAAAGTACAAATAAAAGCGCGCCCAAGAAAAAGCCATGGAGTTTTAGATGAGTTTATTAGAGCGAGTTAATTACTCTTCCAAGGTTTTGGAGGAGGGAAAAATGGCAGAGAATTGTGTATCAGTTTATGAGCTGAAACAAGATATTGCGCCATATACATCGTTGGAGACTATAGCGTCAATGTTGGTCAAATCCAAAGAGCGTGCTCGCGCAGAACTAGTAAGTGCATGTAAGCAAGCCTTTACAAATGATAAGTACGGACATCTTTCACCATCAGAAAAGGAGTCTCTTGTATCTGAGCTAATTGATGTTGTTTTTGGAATGGGTCCAATTGAAGCCTTGATAGAAGACGAGAGTGTAACTGAAATCATGATAAATGGAGCTAAGAGTGTATATTACGAGCGAGATGGAAAGTTGTACAGCTCTGGTATTGTTTTTGAAAACAATGAACAGGTGAGGGTTTTGATTGATCGGATTGTTGGACCTTTGGGAAGAAGAATCGACGAATCTTCGCCTCTCGTTAACGCAAGGCTTCCACAGGGTCACCGTGTTAATGCGGTCATATCTCCAATTGCAATTCACGGACCATATGTCACGATACGTGGATTCACAAGACATGTTATGACTTTGGAAGAAATGATGGAGACCGGCTCACTAGATTATACGCATCTTCTATTTTTAGAGTGGCTAGTTAAGCTTAGAAAAAATGTCGTTGTAGCTGGGGGAACTGGGAGTGGTAAAACAACTCTTCTAAATGCCATTAGTTGCAAAATTGATGAGGATGAGCGAATTATAACTATTGAAGATGCTGCAGAACTTAAGTTCAAGGAAGATTTACATGTAGTATCACTCGAAGCTCGACCAATCAATTCAGAAGGCAAAGGCGAGGTCACAATTAGAGAATTAGTACAAAATGCACTTCGAATGAGACCTGATCGAATAATAGTCGGGGAGTGCAGAGGCGGAGAGGCTCTCGATATGCTGCAAGCTATGAATACAGGGCACGATGGTTCGCTGACAACGCTGCACGCCAACTCTTCCTTAGATGTCATAGATCGAATGGTTACATTGGTGAGATACGCGATTGATCTTCCTTTAAGTGCAATAAAAGCACAAATTGGAACTGCGTTTGACTACATCATTTATCTTTCGCGCGCACGAAATGGTAAGCGATTTATTTCAGAAGTATCGCAAGTTTCTTATTCAAGAGAAAATGAAGATGTTGCCATTTGCCAATTGTACGTTGCAGATAGACCTAATAGTGGCAAATGGGTTGAGGTACCTAAACTAATCCAAGAGGCTCTAGAGCAAAACATAGCAAGTGAAGTCGAAGTAGACGAGTGGAGGCAAGTAGCATGCTTATGATTATCGCTAGCATTAGTGGTGCAATTGCATGCTTCATTTTTACACAGCGTGCTATTAAATTCTCACGCCGCCAAAGAGCCGCCCTTACGATAAATAAGGAGGCAGACAACAGTTTTATTGATAGATGGACTATCTTTTCAACCAAACTCTTTGCTAGATTTGCTCAAAAACTACTAAAGAAAAAAGTTTTTCAAGAACTTGGTTCAAGGATTATTATTCTGGCAAAGCTTCAAGGTGTCAACATTGACGAAGTGGGTGCACTTTCATCTATGATTGGTATCACTTTAGTCTCTAGCGCAATTGCTCTTGTAGTAACACTCTCGCCTGTTTTTGCCATCAGCCTTTTTATACTTATATGGGCTTTAGTTTTCACACTAACCAATAGTAGAACAGAAAATTTAACTAGATCTATGCGAGAGCAAGTTCCCGAAGCTCTTCGATGTATGGCAGCTTGCTCCAAAAGTGGTCTTTCTTTAATGCAAAGTCTCGAGTCTACGGCTAAAGAGTGCAAGGGGGCGTTATCGGACCTCTTTGTATCATCAGCAAGCCGCCTCAAATTAGGAGAGACGACGAGTCAATCTCTTTCAATAT
>CAVFJE010000166.1:0-5809 GCA_963622845.1 Dialister sp. CAG:486 | reverse complement strand
CAAATCTCCTCGTTTGTTGAACGATGGACGATTGTTTAGTGTTTGGGGGTGAAAAGTTTTAGAGATTCCTTAATGAGCAAGAAGGCATGCGCATCTATGACCAGCCTCAAGCTCCCTAAACTCAGGCAACACTTGTGCACATTCTTCCCTTCTTAAAGGGCATCTACTCTCGAATGGGCAGCCTTTCATTTCCTCTGTTCGCACAGGTTGCTCTCCTATGATTGACTTTTTTGAAGTCCTGCTAACTCCAATTTCTGGCACCGATGCAAGAAGTGCCTTGGTATAGGGATGACGTGGTGAGTTGAACAGAACTTCTGCTTGCGCCTCTTCGACTAAACTACCAAGATACATGACTCCAACTTTATGCGACATATATCTAACAACGCTGATGTCGTGTGAGATAAAAAGCAACGATACGCTCAACTCCTTTTGAAGAGTTTTGAGCATATTCAAGATTTGAGCTTGAATTGAAACGTCCAAAGCACTCACTGGCTCATCACAAACAATCAACCTTGGCTCAATAATGAGTGCAATTCCAATACCCAAGCGTTGCACTTGCCCACCAGAAAGCTCGTGAGGAAATCTAAAGTAATGCGACTCTGAAAGACCTATTCTTTTAAGTATCGCAATCGTTTTCTCGCGTCTAACTTCACTGTCGTTAAATCCATTAATTTTTAGGACATCGTCAAAAATTTGACCAATTCTCATCTTAGGATTAAGCGCAGACAACGTGTTTTGAAATACCATTTGAATATCTTTTCGATATGGCTTCAGCTCTGCTTCAGTTAATGCAGCAATGTTTTTGCCATTAAAAATAATCTCCCCAGAGTCCGGAGTTTCTAGGCCCACAATTGACCTTCCAGTTGTCGTTTTTCCACAACCCGACTCCCCAACCAATCCATAGGTTTGCCCCTCCTCAATGCTAAAAGAAAGGTTGTCAACAGCTTTCATAAACTTCTTCTTTTCAAACAAAGAAGTTCTTCCTTGCATGGGAAAACTTTTATTTAAATTCTTTATTTCAAGCAGCACTTCACTCATAATTTTTCACCTCATTGGACTGTTCCATCCAACACTTCACACTATGATTTTCTGACACCCTAAAATTAGGCGGCATCTCAGTTTTGCATTTTTCATTTGCCAGAGGGCACCGAGTGCAAAAATGGCACGAATCAGGAATTTTGGAAAGCGGAGGAACTGTACCTTTAATTGTTGAGAGCGGCTCGTCTTTTTTTGATCTTAAAGTTGGTACGCATGAAAGTAAACCTTGAGTATATGGATGCTTTGGTTCGCGAAATAGCAGATCTGTTGGGGCTTCTTCAACTATTTGCCCTAAATACATAACTTTAACACGGCAGCAAATTTGTTGTACAACGCCCATATCATGCGTTATAAATAGCACCGACATCCCAAGTCGCTCATTTAAGTCAACAATTAAGTTCAAAATCTGCTCTTGAATTGTAACGTCAAGTGCGGTTGTTGGCTCATCTGCAATTAAAAGTTTCGGCTCACATGAAAGTGCCATGGCAATCATGACACGCTGTTGCATTCCACCTGAGAGTTCGAACGGGTATTTTTTGATGGCTGTCTCTGGTTTAGGTATTCCAGTTAATTTGAGAAGCTCAACAGATCTTTCTAAAGCATCTCTTTTCTTCATCGATTTGTGCTTCACAAGAGTTTCACTCAATTGCAAACCAACTGTGTGCACTTGACTTAATGAATTAAGTGGATTTTGAAAAATCATTGATATCTGGTTACCTCGCAAATTTTGCAGCTGCTTTTTATTAAATTGAAGAATGTCTTGACCACAAAACTTAATTTCTCCAGCATATTCAACCCTAGAGTCATGCTCAAGCAGTCGCAAAATTGTTTGAGACATTACAGATTTACCAGAGCCTGACTCACCAACAATCCCAACAATTTCTCCTTGATCCACGTGAAAAGACACTCCGTCAACTGCACGCTGAACACCTTTTCGACTAGAAAATCCAACCTGCAAATTATTCACTTCAAGCAACTTACCACTCATGCTATCACCTCTCTAATTACCATTAGAAGTTTTAGGATCAAGATAGTCTCTTAGACCATCACCAAAAAGATTGAGAGACAACACACAAGCAACTACGACTGTGCCTGGAATTAGAGCAGTCCAAGGAGCTTTCGTTAGCACCGCCTTGCTTGCCTCAAGAATGTTTCCCCAGCTTGCTGCTGGAGCTGGAATGCCTGCTCCTAAAAATGAAAGAGATGCTTCGGAAATAATTGCTTGTGCAAAAATGAATGTTGCTTGAACAATTAAAGGAGATATCACGTTTGGCAAAATGTGTTTAACAAGAATCCTAGCATTTGATGCACCTTGAACTTTTGCTGCTTCAACATACATTTGCTGCTTTGCAACAAGCGCACTTGCACGCACCATTCGAGCAACTGAAGGGATGTATACAATTGTCAAAGCCCAAATGACATTCCATGAAGTTGTGCCAAATGCAGCCATAAAAGCAACTGCCAACATGATTCCTGGAATTGCAATTAGACCGTCACAAATTCTCATCAGAATTTGATCAAGCCATTTGTAGTATGCTGCTAAAACACCAATAACAACTCCACAAAAGCAACTAAAAAGGGCAACGCAAAGTCCAACCCAAAGAGACGATTGCGCTCCATAACAAACTCTAGTAAACAAATCGCGTCCAAATTCGTCTGTTCCAAACAAATGCGTATCACTTGGCGATTTTAACCTGTCAACAGGCGCAGTTGCATCTGGGTCGACTCCAGTTATAAGCGGAATTAAAAAAGCACACAGAGCAATCAAAGCAAAAACTGCGAGCCCTGCAAACATTCCTTTTGAAGCAAGCAATTTTTCTTTCTTAATTTCGCGCTGCTCTGCCAAAACTTCAGATGTGTCAGCAGATTTTGCAATGTCTTTTCTCGATTTAATCAAAAACATGAAAAACTCCCCCACACTCATTTTTTGTCTGGCTGAATTCTTGGGTCAACAACGCCATAGAGCAAGTCAACCACCAAATTCACCAAAACATAGAGAAGCGTCATAAACAAAACAACTCCTTGAATAACAAAAACGTCTCGCTTAGAAATGGAACTCATGATCAACATTCCAATTCCAGGTATGTTAAAAATTGTTTCGGTGACGATTGTCCCTGTAACTAAGGTTCCAAAAGTCTGTCCAATTGCAGTCAAAATTACTGGCATGGCATTTTTCAGCGCATACCTTGTCACAACCTTAAACTCGCTTAAACCTTTAGCCCTTGCAGTTCTAATCATCTGGTCATTGAGCACGCCTAGCATCTCAGAGCGTATCACTCTCACCAGATATGCAGCTTGAACGATGCCAAGGGAAAGCGAAGGCAAGAATATGTAGCGCAAATGTTCTGCCAAACCTTGTGAAATTGATGCGTATCCTGCTGCAGGTAATAACCTAACATTCACTGCAAGCAAAATCATGAGCGCAATTGACAACAAAAAACTTGGTATTGCAACGCCAATAAGCGAAATTGAAACTGTTAGTTTGTCAACAACAGTCCCTTGCTTGTATGCAGCTAAAATTCCAATAGGCAAGGAAAGCAACAGTGCGATTATCAAGGCAAAAATTGCAATGCTCAACGTTGGCCAAAAATATTGATTTATGGCATCGAGAACCGACATATTCAAAAAATACGAATCTCCCCAATTGCCCACAAAAACTCCACCGATCCAAGTGAAATATTGCTCAAGAAAAGACCTATCAAAGCCCAAAGATGAATTTAGGGCAGCAACATCAGCAGGGTCAGCTTCCATTCCAAGCATCGCACTTGCTGGACCACCAGGAATTAAATAAACAATTAAAAAAGCAACAATTGAAACGACAAATAATGTGGGCACAATTGCCAAAAGCCTTTGCAATGTATACCTAATCACAATGCATCAAACCTCTCGAACTATCGATGATTTTATAGTAAAAAGCCGCTCTTGATGATTTCAATATAATCCTCAGCGCAATACCAAAAGCGGCTAAATTAAATTTTTAATAAGTCAACCTATTGGGCAACTTTTGCATTCCAATAGATTGGGAATGTGAACAACTTATAATTGCTGACTTTATCGGTCGTTGACATCACGCGTTTGTTATGTCCAAGAACTGTGCCAACGCCCTGCTCATAGCAATATTTTTGAAGTTCTCCCCAGTTCTTTAAAGCTTCTGAGTCAGATGATGCACTTCTAATGCTTGCAATCATTTGAGTCTCTTCAGCTGTTTCAAATCCATTCCATGACTTCGACATCATCGAGAGCTGAACAGGGGAAATGTTGTAAACATTCTGTGTAACAAACATATCAAAAGAATTCGTATCAGACCTTTTTTGCATGAAGGTTGTGAAATCATAGTTTTCAACTTCAACATTTAGACCAATTTTCTTCAATTCGTCTTGAATCTCGATTGTTGCGTTATACATTTCAGGATAGTCCTTAGTGGCAACGAAAGTGATTTTTTCATTGTTGTAGCCAGATTCTTCAACCAATTTCTTTGCCTTTTCTGTATCGTTTTGGTTGTAGTATTCCTTGCCTTCTTCTGTAAACCACGCTTTATCATCAGGGCTCATCCAGCTGCAGCTCATTTTGTAAAGATCTTGATCGCCATATGCTGCAAGCATGATATCATCGCAATTTAGTGCTGCCAAAACTGCCTGTCTTAACGTTGCATTTGACATAACCCCAGTTGCAGGGTTTAAGAATAAGTTGAGTGAACCGCTGGAACGAGTTTGCGTGTTAATACCACTTTCTGTTGAAATACTCTTGTAATCCTCTGCAGGAATGTCTTCTGCAACATCGTATTCTCCGCTCTTAAGACCGTTGATGCGAGTTTGCGCCTCGGTTACAACTTGAAAAGTAAGCGTCTTAGTTGCTGCTTCCTTCTTTCCTGCAAAACCACTTGCATTGCCACTTGGTGACTTATAATCTTCAAACTTTGTCACCTTTATATATTGGTCCTGCTTCCACTCTTCAAGTTTGTATGGACCAGTTCCAATGTTGTCCGTCATAGTTCCACTTTCAGCAGATTCAACAGATGATTTAGGATAGATTGCTGCAAATTGAAATGGACTTGTAAGCACGTTCATCACGTCTGCACTTTCTGCATTCAAGTTCATTTTCACAGTGTAGGTGTCAACAGCCTCAAAGGTTGTTCCTCCAAGAAGTGGCTTTGCCTTTGCAGACGTGTTTACCCAACGGTTCATTGATGCAACAACATCCTCTGATGTCATTTCTTCTCCATTGTGGAACTTGACTCCTTGTCTAATTTTGATTGTCCAAGACGCTCCATTGTCTTCATATGACTCAGCAAGCACTGGCTGAGCTTTATAGTCCTCATCCAGTGCGAATAGTGGCTCATAAATATTCATCGAGATTCCATTAACAAGATTCGAGTTAACAGAATGCGGATCTAGAGATGGTGGATTTGCAGTCACTGCAATTTTCATCTCGTCTTTGTAAGTTACCTCTGAGCTGCTCGATGACGAAGAGCCAGAATTTGAACAGCCGCTCATTACAAGGCAAAGAGCTGTGAGAACAACAAGCCCTCCGCCGATAAATCTCATTTTAAGTTTCATTAATTTCCTTCCCTTTAGTTTTATAGATATAACCTCTCCTAAAAGCTTTATTGTGCGCATGCACTCTTGAAAGTTCAATAAAAGCGCTGAGTTTTTTTGTTGAACATTTCAAAAAAACTTCTAAGTTAAGTTCCAAACAACACTGCTTAGCTTGATGCAGAAGTTCAAGAATATAAGTCACGTTGCACATAGCAGAAACAAAGCAACCTCACAAT
>CAVFJE010000165.1:0-5434 GCA_963622845.1 Dialister sp. CAG:486 | reverse complement strand
GTGATGAGCCTTCAAAGCAAAGACTAGAGAAATTGAGAAAAGAAATTGCAGGTGCTAAAGACGAGCTAGATAAGCAAAAAGCATCTTGGCAAAATGAAAAAGATGTCATTGTTAAAGTGCAAAACTTAAAGACAGAACTTGAGACGGCTCAAAAGGAAGAAGAAAGTGCAACTAGAGACGGTGATCTTGGTAAAGCATCAGAGATTAGGTATTCAAAGATTCCTCAACTTCAAAAAACTTTGTCGGAGGCAGAAGAAGAACTCAAGAAGTCTCAAGATGCTGGAGCGATTTTGAAAGAAGAAGTCACTGAAGATGAAATTAGCGAAGTTGTTAGTGCATGGACTGGAATTCCTGTGACTAAGATGATGCAAGGTGAACTAGAGAAGTTGCAAAACATCGAAAGTGAGCTAAAAAAGCGTGTCATCGGTCAAGATGAAGCTGTTGATCTAGTTAGTGGTGCGATTAGAAGAAATCGCGCAGGTCTGTCCGACCCCAACAAACCGATCGGAACGTTTTTGTTTTTGGGACCAACTGGAGTTGGCAAGACTGAGCTTGCTAAGGCACTCGCTGAGTATTTGTTTGATTCTGAGAAAGCAATGGTCAGAATCGACATGAGTGAGTATATGGAGAAGTTTTCAGTGCAAAGGCTTATCGGTGCTCCTCCTGGATATGTTGGATATGATGAAGGCGGTCAGCTCACAGAAGCAGTTAGACGTCAACCGTATTCAGTCGTTTTGCTAGATGAGATAGAAAAAGCGCATCCAGATGTATTTAATGTGCTTTTGCAAGTTATGGATGACGGTCGACTTACAGATGGACAAGGTAGAGTTGTCAACTTTAAGAACACGATTATCATAATGACTAGCAACATCGGTTCACAAATTATAAGGGAGCAAGCTGAAATTGAAGGTCAGACGATGGGCGATGTTGTTGAAGAGATGATTAGTATGACGCCTGAAGAGGGAGCTAAGCGTATGGCTGAGCTTGCAACAAAGATGCAAGACGCACTCTCGTCTACGTTTAGACCTGAGTTCTTAAATAGAATTGATAACGTTATTACATTTAGAGAACTTTCGATCGATGGCATTGAGCCAATTGCAAAATTGCAAATAGAAGAAGTGCAAAAGCGCCTCTCAGATAGAAACATTACGCTAGAGGTTAGTCCAGCAGCTCTAGACTCAATTTCAATCGATGGGTTCGATCCGATTTATGGAGCGCGTCCACTAAAGCGTCTTATACAGCGAGTTATTGTAGACAAAGTAGCTGAAAAGATAGTTAATGGTGAAGTTATGGATGGTGCAAAAGTCATCATTGATGTTGGAGAGGATGATTATTCAATCAAAATCGAAAACTAATTATTACGCTTAATTTCTATCGTGCACGAACATATGCTTGTGTTATGATAACCGAGTAGTTTTTATATATTAGTCAAGGACTCGTCTGGGCTGAGTCCTTTGGCTAATTTTTTTCTTTTAGTTGCTTTTAGCAACGTGCACATAGAAAGGTAATACAGTGGACAAGTTTTTCGAAATCACTAAGCGAGGATCGACTTTCAAAACAGAAATTTTTGGTGGCATCACAACCTTTTTTGCGATGGCATATATTGTATTTGTCAATCCTAATCAAGTAGCAGGTGAAGGCTCTAGTGGTTGGCTTGCACAAGCTGTTGGTGACGCTACCGTGTCTGCTCAACTTGGTCAAATTTGGAACGCTGTCTTTGTTGCTTCGATTTTAGCAGCTATCATCGGAACTCTATTGATGGCTTTCTATGCAAAAATGCCTTATGCTCAAGCTTGTGGCATGGGGCTAAATGCTTTTTTCTGTACAGTTTTTGTCGCTGGTGCAGCTCTTGGTGGCACAGACGTCATCGATGGGTATCACGCAGGAATGGTCCTTGTTTTTTTGTCAGGTATAGTTTTTCTAATTCTCTCAATTACGGGTGCTAGAGACTACATAGCAAAAGCTATGCCAGTGTGCTTAAAAAAAGCAATTCCAGCTGGCATTGGTCTTTTCATTGCACTCGTCGGTCTTAAGGGCTCGGGTCTAATCGTAGAAAATGAGTACACAATTGTTTCATTTATAGATATTCATGGTGCAGTTTTAAGTGGAGAATACTCCTCAATCATATCTGCACTTACTGCTTTTGTTGGATTAATATTCGTTGCAGTACTCGCAAAAAAAGATGTCAAAGGTGCCGTAATTCTTGGAATCATCTTTTCGACTGTCGTCTATTATGCTCTATCACAAACTGTTCCAACTTTAGAGATGGAATCTTTAGGTCAGACATTTAGAGATTTTTCAGAAATTTCTATTACAGGCTTATTTAGTGCTACAGCTTGGGAAGATGCTTTTTATGCAGCTCCGGTAGGTGGCATTTTCAACGCAATTATGCTAATCATCACTTTTTGCTTGGTCGATATGTTTGATACAGTTGGTACTCTCTATGGAACAGCTACAAGAGCAAATATGCTTGATAAGAATGGTGACCCAGAGCGTATGAATCAATGCATGTTATGTGACTCTATCGCTACTACCGTAGGCGCTGCAATTGGAACTAGTACTTGCACCACTTTCGTTGAATCGAGTGCAGGTGTCGCAGCAGGAGCTCGAACTGGTCTTGCGTCTCTCGTAACAGCAATTTGCTTTGCACTTTGTTTGTTCTTAAGTCCTCTTGCAAGCATAATTCCTACTTGTGCCACTGCTCCAGCACTTATCTATGTTGGAGTTTTGATGGCGAAGTCCTTCGGTACAGTTGATATGGACGATTTGGCCTCAGCAGTGCCAGCTTTTCTTGCATTGATCATGATGCCTCTAACTTATTCAATTGCAAATGGTATTGGAATCGGTGCAATTGCTTATGTGCTAATTCAATTATTTACAGGCAACTATAAAAAGCGAGATATCGTTGTAACTATAATCGCACTCATGTTTAGCTTGAAATTCTTCTTTGTAACGATGTAGATTGTCAAAGTAGCTAAATGTAAGAGAAAGTTTAGCTACTTCTAGTTGCTCTCGAAGGATCTATGCTCATAGTTTGAAATCGCTTCTCCATGAAGTCATCTCCATAATGGCTTGCATAGAATTCGGCAACTGGTGTATCTGGAGTAACACCTGATTTGCGATCGTACCAACATTGAAAAGCCATCAATGTCATAGCTCCATTTATTATCATCAATGTGGCACAAATTGCAGTAAGCGTATATTGTAATTTCCAAGGAATAGAATTAGCAATTTTTAATGTTCTAGGAACGATTAGTTTTATAAATATTAGCCCTAAGAGCCCCCATGCAAACATGTGTGCTAGGGAAGTTCTACCACTGAAGTTAAGAAGTTCGTTGCTGTAATCCCATGCGACAATTCCAAAAGAGAATTGAAAAAACCAGCTGACTATATATTCAAAAAAACCGCCTATCAAACCACTTATGACGCAGATTAATATTTCGTTTTTGTTATAGAGTCGATTTAGTGCCAACAACATAAATATTGCACCGAACCCGTATATAGGAGAGAAAAAACCATACAAAACGCCCGTTCTGTTTTCTATTCTTCCATTTAAGAATGGGCAGATAATAGACTCCATTACAAAACCGATGAAAGCTGCAATCATAAATAACCAAAATAAATTGAAGAAGTTCAATTTAACATAACCTTTTCCAGTTTTGTCGCGACCAAGCGTGCCATCTTCTTGATTAGATTTATTTTCAAGATCTATTAGATGCCTTTGAAGTATGCGTTCTTCATGAAGAGCAGGGTCTAGCGTAATATACATGATAAGAAGAAAAACAATCTCAATTGATGTAATCAATAAAAGCGCGCCGACACCGTTTAGCATCAAGATAACAACTGCTTGTGCTGTGGTGATATAGACTTGGATTTTAGCTGTTACACCAGAGAGCCTTCTATTATTTTTCAGCAAATAAAAGCTAAGGACAATAAATGTAATGGTTTGTAAAACCAAAATAATCATTGAGATTATTGTAAGAACAAATGCTTGATTAGAAACAGCAGCGTCGTTTAGCTTCGACCAATCTTGATTAAAAATGCCATAAGCTTGTGTTGCTGCAACAACAAAAAGAAGAGGAAGCGCAACTATTCCATATACAACATTTAATATTGCATAAACTTTGATTGGTAAAGATATTTTTTTGTATATTTCTTCTTGTTTGATCACTTGAATATTATCTTTGGTTTGCCACTATCTTTTTGCGCAATCTTTTCCGGACAACCATAGAAATTAACTCCGCCTAAAATGTCTGCAACATTTCTAAAGATGTCTATCTTTTCATCTCTAGACATAGCTTGTGGGGAGACTTTCTCAATTATTTCAGCTAGTCTCAAAATATGTTCTTTGCCAGAGGTTAAAGCATTGTTATACAAGTCCCAAAAACTTAAATCGCAATTTTCATTTTCTATCCATGGGTTTTGCCACGTGTACTTCTCGTGGTTGTCAAAAATCGACTCAGTTATAAACTTATTTTTGTGAGTAATCGCTCTTATATACGAGTGGTCGCGAAATAAAGTCTCTACCGATCCAAAAATGTTTCTCTTAACACCACCAGTGCTATAGATAATTCTTTGAACTTGCCTCGATGCTTTCACGCTTGAGCGATACATGTGAGCAGGACTGGATCTTTGATAAACGATTCTAATTGCAAACTCATACATCTTTGAGATGATGTTCAAAATCTCATCGCTACCTAAAAGTATCCTCTCAGATGGGTCAAACGATGCGATTGTCTCTTGGCGTTTTGTTGAGAGCACTAGTTCATCAAGCTCTCTTTCGATTTCTACGTGCACTTCACTTTCACTTCTTTTGTCTAGCCCAGGAATACCAACAGAACATAGAGCATATTGCTGCGCGTAGACAAAAGGATGAACTTTAGAGTCAAGCTCATGATGCATCAAATACCCAAGAGCATAAGATTTGACAATCTCAAAGTTCTCTTCTTTTTGTAGAGTGAGCTCTGAGAGTACAGAGAGAACAAGAGACGATACAAATTCGCTGCAATAGTATCTATGAAGCGCACTTCCATACCAATTAGCAACCTTGATAAACGGATTTATGAGTCCATAGAACAAAACGTCAGGACCTTGGCAACCAAGCAAAAAAGCTTCTCTTTCGTCTGCAGACTGTCCTATTACATCTTCAAGACCGGAGTAAATTTCGCGTCCAAAAGTATCATGTGTGATTATAGAAGGCATACTAAATCTATATTTCCTTGTCTATTAGCTATCTTTTTTTCAAAAAACTATCAAGTAATTATAAATTATTGCTTTATTTATATAAAAATCTCAATTATTATTTCAACAACTTAGTATAAAATATGTATTCGCGTCGTTAAACTTAGTGTTATTTATGGTTTAAGGATAGCGATTTTGACGAGCGGACATGGCTCAGCTGGTAGAGCACCACCTTGCCAAGGTGGGGGTCGCG
>CAVFJE010000164.1:1963-8086 GCA_963622845.1 Dialister sp. CAG:486 | reverse complement strand
GGGGTGCTTTTCGTGTCGAATGACATCGGCAAACAGCTCAGCTGTCCTCAAAACAAAGTCTTTGCAAGTTTCATCCTTTTTAATCTTTATATTCAAAGGCAAAGTGTTGACGAACATACCGACTGTGCGATCTATCCTCACATCGCTTCTTCCGCTAGATATAGTTGCTATCGTCACTTGATCGTCAAATGTAAATCTGCTTGCAGCCAAAAAAGTTGCTGCCAAATAAATTGAAGCTGGTGTAACACCTTGAGCAAGCGCGCATTTCTCGATTGCTTCTAAGTCGCTCTCTACCTCTATGATATCTTCGGCGTGTGAGGCATCTGAGCCGTAAACGTCAGGAATGAGAGAAGTCGCGTTTTCGTAATCTTGCATAATAGAGTCGAAAAACTCAACATTTTTCTCATCTAACTTCTCATCATTTGCAAAGTCATAACAAGTATATTTCTCGTTTTCTATTCTCTCTCCGCAAAGCAAATGGCATAAATCTTGCAATATGATATCAAGGCTAGCGCCGTCACAAATAAGATGATGCATCGAGGTCAGAAGATATAGATTTTCTTGTGTGCTCACAATTTCAAAAGTTGAAAGACCCTCGTTTTCTAAATCGAAAGGGTTTACGAAGTTCTTCTTATGCTCTGCAAACTCACTTTCACTCATCTCTAAACAAGATACATCAGACACAAAATTTTCATCTTCACACAAAATTGCATTGTCGCTGCTGTCTACACTAATGTGACTCCTAAGAGCAGGATGTGCTTCAATTAAACTTAATATCGCTTGGCGAAGTTTGCCCGTGCCGATACTTTTAGGAACTTTAATAGAATAACTAATGTTATAGAAAGTCGATTGCGGGTTAGCAAGACACTCTGCATAAACACCAAGTTGTGAGAAGTTAAGATGCGAACTCGTGTTAACACTTTGCCGCTCGCAAACTTCATCTTGCTGGATTTGATTAGAGTTGCCCCCCGCGCTCATCCACATCTCTAAAATTTTGTTTTCTATTGTCTGCAACGTTGCACCATCGAGCAGGTCAAGCGCATTAATTGTTATTGAATACTTGTTGTACAACTTAGTTGCAAGCTTAATGCTATTAATCGACGTCAGTCCAAAATATGCAAGCTCATCGCCAACACCAAAGTCTTTAGTTCCTATAATCTCAGCTATAAGCTCACTTAATTCCAGTTCAAGAGCATTCAAAGGGACATCCTTGGAGCTTGAGTTTTTGACTCTCACAATTGGTTCGGGAAGAGCTCGCTTATCAACCTTTTGATTTACATTGTGCGGTATCGAATCTATTTGCATAACGACTTTCGGAACCATGTAGGCAGGCTTGCGATCGGCTATAAAGGCTTTAAGTTCGTCAACGTCAATTTGAACTTTAGAGCATATATATGCAGCAATGAACTTGCCCCCGCTCCTCTCATCAAAATCTTGTACGGTGACATCATCGATGTCTGGATGTTGCAAAATTACCGATTCTATTTCTTTGAGTTCAACCCTAAAGCCATTAATCTTGACTTGAGAGTCTTTTCTTCCTACAAATTCAATATCGCCATTGTCTCTGAAGCGAACAATATCTCCTGTTCTATATGCTCTTTTGAAAAGTTTATTATTTGATTCATAAAATGGATCTTCGATGAAACACTCAGCAGTTTTGTCTGGTCTATTTAGATATCCTCGTGCGACTTGGGGACCTGCAACTATTGGCTCACCAGGTGCTCCAATTGGCAATCGCCTAAATTGCTTATCGACTACGTATAACTTAGACGTAAAATTGTTTCGCCCGATCGGAATATTTGGCTCGCGGCTTTCGACTTGCTTTGACGTAACTGTGATCGTAGTCTCACTAGGTCCATAGGCATTTATCAACGTATACTTTTTTGGAGGATCAATCTCGGCAAGCTTCTCTCCTCCAGTTATGAGATAAGTTAGCGAAGTGTCCTCGATATTAGTCGCAAATTGTGTGCCCAAAGCGGTAGTTAAAAGCGTGCTCCGAATGTTATTTTTTACAAAATAATTATTTAGAGCATTCAAATCAAGTCTTATCTCTTCTGGAATGATGTGAACAGTCAACCCTGTTGTTAGCGCGGGATAAATGTCTGACATATGCGCATCAAAGCCAAATGAAGCATAACATGCAACATTCTCGCCACTGCCTAACTTTAAGTAATCTTTGTACCAATCACACCAAGTTGCGACATTTCTATGCTCTAGGATTACTCCTTTAGGTGTGCCAGTCGAGCCAGATGTATATAGCAAAACAAATGCATCTTCTGGACTAGAGACAGGCAGCTCTACTTCTGTTTGAACTTGCGTAAAAATGTTTTCGAAATCTTCACAAGAAATTCTTTTGCCATCATACTCATCCAATAGATCGTCGTATTGGCTCTCTGAGATCAACAATGCGGCATTTGCATCCTTAACCATAAAATTTAGACGTTGCTTTGGGTAAGCAGGATCTAGGGGCTGATATGCACATCCTGCTTTGAGAGCAGCCAAAGGACAGATGACCATGTTCTCGCTACGCGATATAAGTATCGACACTACCGCTCTGTCATCACTATCCCAATCTTTAACATTGTCAAGTATGACAGAGGCAAGTTTGTCGGTTAACTCATCCAATTCCTTAAACGTGTAAGATCTATCTTTATAAACCACAGCATTAATATCAGGATATTTTGCAACCGATTGTTTAAAGAGCTCAATTATGCTCGCGTTCCAATGAGATCTCTCATAATCTGTTGGCACTATTGAATCTAGCTTTGCTATTTGCTCTTTACTTGCAATTTGTATGTCTTTTAGGTATTCACACGATAAAACGCCTGTCAAAATAGTAGAAAAACTCTCAATGAAGTTAGCGATTAAAGTCTCAGAGTATAAATTGCCTTGATATATGCACTTTGCAATATGGAGATTATCTTCGCAAAAGATCTCGAAACAAAACTCTTTTTTGTCTTTCTTTTGATTCTCAACGTTTGCGCATGCATGATATTCAAATGAGATGTTATTTTGCAAGTCAAGCTCTTTTGCCAGGTCATCAATTGAGCAAGCATCAAGTTCCAAGAATTTTGATTTTTGAGCATTTACGTGTTTGATCAAATCTCCAACCTTGTCAAACTTTGCAAAATCTACACTCAGCGGTGCGTCCTCGCCGCTCTCTCTATCAAGAGATATAAAGAAAGTTTTGTCTTCACAAGAGAATTTAGACAAAGTTAGTGCAAAAGCCGCTTCATAGATTGAAGCAATTTGCACTCCCAAGCTGCTTGCAAGTTTACAAACTAGATTCTCATCATTGTCAAGGTTGACCTCGAGCGTGCGCAAACTCTCGTTCGCATCATATTTGTCGGGCAGGGGCAAAGAATTTACTTCACTAAATTCAGAGAAATTCTCCAAGTACCACATCTTTTGTTGTTCAATTCCCATAACCTTCCCTCCCCAATATCAAAATTATTGTTTCGCTGCTATATCAATGACGTGATCAAGATGAACCATCGAAAAGAGATTGTCAATCTCAGGCGGAACTTCAATTGCTTCAACTTTGCCGCCATTGCTTTTCATCTCTTTAGCAATCATAAATAAGATTCTAAAACCTGCTGAAGATATGTAATCAACCTCGCCGAAGTTAAGTGTCAACTCTTTTGGCTTTTCAAGAAGCACTTCTTCAATGGATTTGGCAAACTCTTCGGAAGTTGTAGAGTCGATCATGCCTGACAATTTAACTTGAACTCTACCTTCGACCTTTTCGACATCTAAACTAAACATTATTGAGCTTCCCTCAAACTTTCTTCGGCAATAAATACTAAACTTCACATCACTGTTTTGTATATTAAAATTATCGCATAAATATGGGTAAAACTACTCTTTTGTCCAGACTAATTATCATTTACGATACTCAACATTTTCGCTCATTAATCTTCTTTTTTAGAAGTGAAATATTGTACTTATCAACATAGAAGTAGTGCCACTCATCAGCTAAATTATTTATCAAATACCTGCCAAGTCCGCCTATTTGAGCACTTCCGTCGTAATCTTCGATATTAACAATACCTATCGTAGGGTCAAATTGCACACCGCAGTCGACGAATTGCAATATTAAGGTACCAGCATTGATTTTTTTTCTAGCACTTACCTGCCCAGAAGAATTCGCATAACTGTACGATGCAACATCTCTTCAGCAATCAAGCAAACATCTTTTTTCGTAGCACCAGAAAGTTTGTCATCGCTTAAAATCCAGCTCTTTAGAGTTGCAAAATTTTCCTTCTTTGCACTCAATATAAGCTCGTCTGATCTTATCTTTGTGGCAAGCATTGTAATATCATCGAATTGCTTTGCACCTGCGCTAAAGGCTTTTACAGCACTCAATACATCTTGTGTAATATCTTGACTATTGCTCTGGTTTAATAATTGTTCCAATCTTTCGTTTCCAAAAAACTCGCCACCTTCACTCTTGGCTTCATTAACACCATCTGTGAAAAGAAAAAGAGTTGAGCCAAGAGGAAATGTTAGCTCCTTACTTGTATACTTCTCATCGACAAAAATCCCTATAGGCATACTGCTCGCATCTTCAATAGTCATAACACTTTCATCAAGCACAAGATAAGGAGGATTGTGACCCGCATTTGAATATTTAACCTTCAGATTTTTTGTATCAATATAGGCAAGAAAAACCGTTACAAACATCATGTTAGGGTTTGTAGTTTCTAGCTCTTTGTTCACGCGACTTAATACTTCATGTGGCTCAAGACCCGATTTAGCAAAAGCACGAATGAGCCCGATTGCACTAGCCATAAACATTGCTCCGCTAAGACCCTTACCTGACACATCGCCTATAACAACAACCATTTTGCCGTCAACTTCGAAATAATCGTAGAAATCCCCGCCAACCTCTTTGGCTGGGTTCATCTTTGCCCAAATTTCCACATTTTCATTTTCAAAGTGAGATTTAGGCAAAAAACCAGTTTGGATATTAGCGGCTGTCTTAAGTTCTGAAGCTTGTTCAGCTTCGCTTCTAGCATAATGCTTAATCTGCTCAACACCAGTGGCAATCTCGCGCGCCATATTATTGAACGAATGAGAGATAAGTCCAAATTCATCTTTTGTGTCAATGTTTAGCGACGTGATTTCAAGGTTGTCGCTTTTTCCAAAAGATTGCATCGCTTCGCTAATCTTTTTCACAGGCAAAATAACTTTTCGCCTCATTACAATAAGCGCAACAATAATTCCTATCGCACCGATTAGAAAAACTGCAGCAACTCGAAAAGGTATGATTTTCAATGCCTCTTGTGTGATATCAGCAACATCTTTATCTGCACCTGCTACAGCTATAATTTCATCATCTGTGTTAGTGATTGGAACGTAAGTCGAAATAACATGACCAAATTGATTGTCGACCTCAATATCTTCTTTTCTACTCTCGCCACTCATAACTCTCTTCAACTCATCAGAAAAACTATCTCGTTTTTGAATAGAGTTATTTTTAACGTCGTTTACAGTTGAAGCGACTTTATCTGCACCGTCAATGAAGTGATAATTCAATGTCATGCTATCAGCATCAACTTCTACAACATAGGCAAAAAGTAGATCAGTTTCATCTACCAATAACTTCAAATCAAATTCCAAAGTTTCTGTAATTCGCTCATCGCTAAAAATCTCGCGACCTTCATATCCCGAATATCCAAGCGCCATCGCTCTAGACGCACTATAAGTTACGGTTTCAGCTTCGCGATAAGCCTCTGCTCTAGCTTCTCGAATTTCAAGATATGCTATAACTCCTGCCATTGCAATAGTAGCGATGACTATTGTTGCTACGACATACTTCGCAATAGAATGCTTGACGATAAATTCTTGTGGGTTTTTCTTAACAATTGCCATCTAAAATACTTCTTGAACTCACGTCTCCTGTAATCTCCTCAAATAAAGAAGACTTGTAGAGATCTTGCGCTACTAGTCCAATCATAGCAGCATTGTCGCCACACAAGTCATTTGGAGACACAATAAATTCTATATTTAGCTCGTCACACATTTTTATGTATTCGCTTCTCAAATTTGCATTAGCAGCTACTCCTCCGCCGAAACAAAACGATTTTGCTTTGGTTTGTTTGCAAGCTTCTCTAGCTTTAG
>CAVFJE010000164.1:0-1953 GCA_963622845.1 Dialister sp. CAG:486 | reverse complement strand
ACTCTTTTCAAACGATGCACAAATGTTACACATATCTTGCTGCAGCAACTCTCCATTGTTTTGTTCTTTAAGTTTTTCAATTGCCAATATAACAGCAGTTTTTAGTCCCGAAAGTGACATTCTAAAATCATGTGAATGAAGAAGTGGTCGAGGTAGATCAACTTTTGAAGCATCACCTTGAGCAGCTAATTTTGAAATTTGAGGTCCTCCAGGGTATGGCAAGCCAAATTCCCTTGCTATCTTGTCATAAGCCTCCCCCACAGCATCATCAATCGTCTGTCCCAAAATTTTATATTTTCCCCAACCATCGACTTCGACAAGCATTGTGTTGCCCCCCGAAATTAAAGATGCAACGCAAGGAAACTCGATTATCTTCTCAGCCAATTTATTTGCATACAGATGTCCTTCTAGAAGGTCGACAAATATTAAAGGCTTATCAGTTGCCCAACTAATTGCCTTGGCAAATGCACAGCCTACGACTAGAGAGCCTACAAGGCCAGGACGATTAGTTACAGCAATCGCATCGATATCACGCAAACTAACGCTTGCACTTGATAGAGCAGCGCTTGCGACTTGACTTATTACTTCTACATGCTTTCTCGAAGCAATCTCTGGTACAACGCCGCCAAATCGAGCATGAAAACTTGCTGACGACGATATTATCGAAGACAGAATATTGTCATTTCCATCAACAATTGCACTTGCAGTCTCATCGCAACTTGATTCAAAAGCAAAGATTAAAGGATGCTCTAACTCCTTGATTTCGATACTTGTCTTATCAATGTTTACATCTCTAACAAAACTTTCTTCTAAAAGCTTATAGCAAATAGCATTTTCATTTCCAAAATAATTAGCACGCTCTCCACATTGCTTAAAACCTATTTTTTCATAGAAACTTCTCGCAGAAACGTTGCTTGCTCTTACCTCTAGAAAAACTTCTCTTACGCTGAGATTCCTCAAATCGTCTAGAAGTTGTGAGATAAGTTTTGTGGCAATATGTTGTCTTCTAAATTCCTTATCCACACAGACCTTTAGAATGTCAGCAGTATCTTGATTGACACCTATATATCCAAGCAACTTTGTGCCTCTGACAGCTTTGTACCAAATACGATTTTCGCACCTCAAATCTTTTCTAAATTGATCCTCTCCCCAACAATCTGAGCTAAAGTTATCTGACTCTAATGCTGCTAAATTGCTTGCATCATCAGCTCTGCAAGGTCTAACCTCGACGACTTGTGTGTCGCCCTGTACTCCCGAGACAAGATTGCGTGCACTATTGTCTTTTAGCTTCTCTCTCTCAGCTTCTTCAGCATCAGAAAGCCGAGTGTAGATAGGTAGCAAAAACTCAGCACTCTCCGGTTTTCTGTCTTTAAGAAGTGCAATCAGGCTCTCACCCGTTGGATGCCATAAATCCTCGTCAAGTTGTTTATAATTTTTCGCGCTTTGAGAAAACTTTGAAAGTGCGTCTCCACAAAGTACAGCAGCAACAGGTAACTCTGAGAAAAATTTATCTGCCTTAACTACCTCGTCTGCAGACAGACGTCTAACCTCTTGATCTAAAATTTCGTACTTAGCAGGATAAACTTCTTTTCTCATTGCGTCAGCAACTACAAACAAATCGCCTCTATAACCAGAGCGTCTTGCATTTTCAGCAATAACATCTAGAGTAGAAATTCCTACACATGGAATGGATAAAGCAAAGCATATCCCCTTGACAGTCGCAATCGCAATTCTAACTCCTGTAAAAGAACCTGGGCCTCGACCAATACCGACGAGAGCGATATCGTCTCTATTGACATCGTTAGTCGAGCAAATGTCATCTATTGTAGTAAGAAGCAATTGATTGGAAGCTCTATTAGCGCTCACAAAACGCGAGTCTACAAATTCAATTCTGCCATCTTCTCTAAACATTCCAAGTCCGACAGCGACAATCTCATTAGAGGTCTCAAAAGC
>CAVFJE010000163.1:0-2249 GCA_963622845.1 Dialister sp. CAG:486 | reverse complement strand
CATAATTAAATCTTCGAGCAATGTAACCATCAAAAAAATCTGTGATAGATGCTAAGCAAAATATAATCAATGCAGGTATTTTGAAACTATTAATCAGCAAGAAAAAGAATAGAGGTATCAAGCACAAACGAATAAAAGAGATCACATTTGGAGGAGTGATTATATCGTTTGTAACCTGTTGAACTTCTTTGTTTGTATTGCTTCTACTCACAAAGAAAAATTATACTATGAGTTATGACGACTTGTCAGGTATGTGATGCAGATCTAAATGAATTGCTCTAGTTACACTAGGTCTGTCCTTCTCCATCGTAAGACATGTTTTTGGACATTCTCTAACACAAGAGAAACACGTAACGCAATGATAGTGATTTATTTGCCATGTTCTATTGTTTTTATTGACTTCAATGGCATCGGCAGGACATACCTTTGAGCATTTGCCGCATAAAATACATTCGTCTTCATCAATTTGAATTTGCCCCTTTAGCCCCGCGTACTCTTCTTTTGCAACTTTAGGGTAAAGGAGGGTTTCCTTTTTTTTGAAAATCGAGTTAAGTGTCATTGTTGAAAAGTTCAAAATACTCACAATTTTGCCTCGCTATCTCTCTGCACACGATATGCATGGGTCAATTGTAAGAACTATCATATTAACGTCAGCAAGATCACAACCCTCTAGTGCCTTAGTCATTCCAGCTAAATTTTGAGAAGTTGGAGTTCTCATCCTCATGCGTTTCAAATATTTTGAACCACTTCCACGTGCATAATAGTAACACTCGCCTCTAGGTTGCTCTAGCAAATTTGATGCACTTTTACCCTCAGGTGTATTGTCCTTCACTTTCACATTTATGGGACCTTCAGGGATCTTATCAATAATTTCACGAATAATATCTATAGCACCAAGGACTTCTTTGGCTCTAACTATCATCCTTGCATAACAGTCCCCATCATTAGAGATGGTTGGCTCAAATTCGGTTAAATACTTATATCCGCCCTTGCCAAAAGAGCGAACATCGTATTTAATTCCGCTTGCTCTTCCAAAAGGTCCAACCATCGATAGTTCAATTGCTTCTTCTTTAGAGATATGACCGACACCAACAGTTCTATTCTTTACACTATAGTCCTTCATTAAAGTATTGCAAATTTTATTGTAATCAGCTCTCAAGCTCTCAAGCGTATCAACAATTGCTTTAAGCTCGCTGTTGTCGATGTCTCTGTTGACTCCACCAATTTGTGTAACAGACAAAATTACTCGACCGCCGCAAGTTTTTTCAAAAATATCTAGTATCTTCTCACGAAGTCTCCACGCGTGCATAAAGAGTGATTCAAATCCAAAAGCGTCTGCCGCAAGTCCTAGCCACAAAATATTTGAATGCATCCTAGAGAGCTCATGCCACACAACACGCAAGCACTCAGCTCTTGGTGGAATCTCTACGCCTAGAAGGCTCTCAACAGTCTCTGCGTATCCCATAGAATGGCCAAACGCACAAATGCCACAGATTCTCTCGGCGAAATATATGAATTGGTTATAGTCGTGTTTTTCGACCATTTTCTCTAAGCCTCTATGAATAAAACCAATTTGAGGAATAGCTTTTATGACTTTTTCATCTTCAACAACTAGGTCTAGATGAATAGGTTCAGGCAAAACTGGATGCTGAGGACCAAAAGGTATTATTGATGACTGTGCCATTATTCGCTCACATCCTTATTATCTTGACTGCTATCTTTATTTTCGGCTGCATCTTTTTTCTTTTTTGCCTCAAGTGCAGCTTTAATTTTGGCTTCTTTTTCTCTTCTTGCTAGTTCTTCTGGAGAGATGATTGTCATCGGCGCATCGCTACCTGGACAATATAGATTACCCTTGAAATCAAGAACTAAGTTGTCGAATGTAAGACCGAAAAGCTCGCTTATCTCATTTTCGCATACAAAAGCTTCAAAATAGAGGTCCGTAATACTACTTAAATGTCCACCTTTAGGGACATCTCTCACATTGTAATCTACTAGCTCATCTTCTTGCATATAACTATAAACCAAGTCAATGCTCTCATCGTTATTGACAGCAAGAATTTGCACATACCTTGCTCCACTATTTTTTTGATCTTTTGCACAATTATAAATCTCATCAATTGCGAGGTTTTTTTCTGTGTTGCTAAATTGCATCTTCACTACCTCCGACTTGATTCTTAGTTTCATACGTGCCATTGGCTTTTTCTTCTAGGACATCGCAAGCTTGTATGATGGAGTCAATTATAGCT
>CAVFJE010000162.1:0-4391 GCA_963622845.1 Dialister sp. CAG:486 | reverse complement strand
CAACTCATCTTCAACAAGCTGAACAAGCTCAGGTGTAGCGAGGGATAGAACTTTGATGCCTGAGTCAAGGTAGTTGATAGCTTTAACGTAAGCTCCACTTGTGATTGTACCGACCGTGGCAATTACGCCGACTTTGCGCGAATAAGTTTGCTCGACTGCCGCTCTAGCTCCTGGCATAACGACACCCAAAACTGGTACGTTAACCTTCATTTGACACCCTGACAATCCAGCAGCTGTTGCAGTATTACAAGCGATCACAATCATCTTGCAACCAAGCGAACTCAGCCATTGACAAATCTCAATAGAGAACTTCTTAACTTCTTCAGGATCCCTTGGTCCATAAGGACACCTTCCTGAATCTCCAAAGAAAATGATGTCTTCGTGAGGAAGCTGCTTGCGAAGTTCTTTAACAACCGTTAGTCCACCGAAGCCGCTGTCAAAGACGCCTATCGGGGCAGACCTATTAATTGTGCGTGATGACAACATCGCCGACCACGATCAACCCGTAGATTGCTTCTGCTTTTGCCAAAGGAAGATTGACACAACCGCGTGAGCCATAACCGCTCGTGTACCTTGAACCGCCAAATGCAGATTGCCAAGTTGCATCATGCAAGCCAACCAAATTGCCTACAAATGGCATCCAATAACTCACTTTTGAATCCCACTCAGCTTTGCCATTTACCATTGGACCTCGAAGACGAGACGGCGACTCTTTAGAATTGCAAACATAAACTCCCGTAGGCGTCGAGTTGCCTTCCGTAGGATCGCCTGAGACGATGTCAGACTCCCAGATGAGAGCACCGTTTTCATCATACATATACGCATGCTGCTCTGACAAGTCAACGTCAACATATCTCGCTCCCCAATCTTGCTGACCTTTCTCAGCCAGGACGGCAGCAGTTTGAGTTGCGTTGACAACTATGTCTTGCTGACCGCCGCTCTTAATTGTGGCGATAACATTTTCTGCGAGCCCTGAACCGTCAGCTTGCCAACCGTAAGTGCCACCACTGACAGTTATCACTTTGCCATCTGGACGCGTGTATGTGCGCTGCGTACCCACCGTATTGCACCCTTCCGCAATGCCATTTGCCCACTCCGAGGCAGCAGCTTCATCAAATGTCACGGAAAAATCGTCACCAACGTGAATCCACTTTTGGATAGTCTCGCCATCTACGGTTGCCGCGACTGAACTTCCCATAAGAATATTAAACTTCGCTTTTGCGTAGACATTTGCTTGCTCAATCGCTGTATTAAAACGCCCATCAGTTTTCAACATTGCTGGTTGAATGTACTCGTCACTACCAATCAAAACATCACTATCCATTGAAACGATAGCGCTCAACACTTTTTGCTTGACTCGAGCAGCGTCAATCATCGTGCCATATTTTTCGCTCTCAACCACAAAAGAAGAAGCAAGGCTGTCCCATTTAATATATGCGTTCTCGGGAGCTATTTTTTGTTTGTTAACCTCATCAACGTTTTCATTTATCACAGTTGCAAGTGACCCTTCGCTGACATTATCAGCTACAACGGAAGAAACGTCACGAGTCGTCAATATCTCGCAAGGCCACTTCCAAGGATTTGCACTCTCTAGTGCGGAAGTAGCAATAGTGCCAGTGTTGGCCGATATTTTTGCGGTTGATGCAGTGACTGAAAAATCCAGATCAGAACCCTTGACTTTTATATCGAAGTTTGAAAAATGATCTTCCAAAATGTTAGCAACGTCGGTAGATGTCTTAAAAGAAATGTCTTCTATCGCAAGTGTCGTCCTTGGCAAGAAAAGAAAATGAAAGACTGCGACGCCTGCCAAGTAAACAGCCAAAAGCACAGCAACGATGACGCCTAGCGTGATTCCAAAAATTCTCAATCCGCGATGATTCTTTTTTATAGAAATCTTGCCATTCTCGTAATTAAGGGAATTAGCACTTGCAAAGTTGTCAAGATCTGTGAGGTCAGCACTTTTCAGTGGCACTGGTGCCACAGGACTTTCTACATTTATGGACTGGTTTGTGTTGTATTTATTAGCTGCGTGTTTGCCCTTTTTCGCCATTTTAACCTCTTAATATTTTATCCGTGTGACAGAATTATAACAAAAATGTAATTGACGTCACTGGACTTGAGCTTATTTATACTTCTTCATACACCTCAATTAGATATGTGCAAGCTCACCTTTTGATAAAATGTAAAAACATGAGTACTTACGTTGCACATTACAAATCGCTTGATGCAGACTCAAAACGCGCTTGTGGACTTTTTCAATTTGAGAGTGATGCTAAGATTAACTCTAAGCAAAACACACACGATGCCAGACTTGCCATGTTAGAAAATTTTGGTAACGACGCGCTTTCGTGGCAAATTGAAAAGATTGAAAAGCACAAGGCTCGTGATACGAGAGCTGATGGTCAGCTGTCTTTTGATTGGAGAGGCCCTGCGAAGAAGAAAAGAAAGGTCTCGAAGAAGTACTTATAGAAGATTTATATGAGCAAGATTAACGAAAATATTATTGCTAAAAATCGCCATGCTTATCATGATTATGAAATTCTAGATAAGTATGAGGCTGGCATTGCTCTTAAAGGTGCTGAAGCAAAGTCGTTGCGCGAAAATCACGCGCAGCTAACTGACGGGTTTTGCATGGTCAGACAAGGCGAGTGCTGGCTAAACAATATGCACATTCCGCCATATAAATATGCTAACATTGCCAACCCTGACCCAGATAGAAAGCGTAAACTTTTGCTACACAAAAAAGAAATTCGACACCTAGCTGAAAAGTCACAAGAAAAGGGGTTGTCGATTGTTCCGCTCAAGCTATACTATGCAAAAAATGGCAAAGTCAAAGTGGAAATAGCTTTGGCAAGAGGAAAGAAACTTCACGACAAGCGCGAGAGTTTGAAAGAGAAGCAAGTCAATAGAGAAATCCAACGTGCGTTGAAGATGAGAAGCAGATGAGCGATGTTATCGAGATAGAAGTTAGTGAAGACAACATTACTGCTTATCTTCAAGATGAGGATGGCAACGAAATCGGTTTTTGCATGCTTGACGACAGCGGTGTTGAGCAAGAATACTATTACGCTGATGACAGTGCTTCTGACGATTCAGAAGTAATTGAGAGTCTCGGAGTAACGAAAGGCGAAGTGAAAGAAAGCGCGAAAGCTCTCAAAGAAAGCAAGCAAGTCGCCAGCGACCTCAAGAGCGCGATGAAAGATATCACCGATGCCTTAAAGGATTTTAAAAACTTTTAGCTAACTTGACAATGCCATACGCTGGGACTTTCTTCTCACTAACGACTCATCTAAGAGCACTTTAATGCATGCTTGCCTATTAATTCCAAGATACTCAGCCTCGCGATCAACATCGTTTAATTGTCGCAAATTAAAGTCAACGTTAACTTTCTTAGTTTCACGCAAAGCGAAATCTAACATGCTTCTTCTTGAGTCTCTATTGAGGTAAGGAGTAATGTCTTCTCCATCATCGAACAAAGCATCAAACTTTTCTGTGCTAATTGTCTTGCTCATAAAGTTTCACCTCTTCTTTTCTTGCTCTCCTGACAGATATTAAACGAACCACCTCGCCTCTCAAAGTGAAAATTGAAACCCACATTTTTTCGTTCAACTTTGCTACCAAGGCATATCTTTTTTCTCCGTCAATTCTTGCGTCGAAAATGTCACCCTCTTCGTCATCAAAAAGTTTTTGAGCCTCATCAAAATCAATACCGTGTTTCCTCTTATTAACAGCACTTTTATTTGCATCAAACTCAAAGTTGAAATTACACTTCATAAATACCTCCGCGGTATATTCTCAGTATAGCATAAGGTGGGTAAGGTATCCTACTTTGATGTTTTACACTAATTTGAAGTTGCCTCCCATTTTGCATAGAGGGTTACATCAGACGTAATTGCAGTGTTCTCAAAATCAAATTGGTCGCCTTCGCAATTTTTGTTTGCATACCACCCAGCGAACGTATATCCTTCTTTAGTAGGTGTAGTAGGCGAGAGCGCATGCTCACCGTTGTTGACAGTTTGACCATCTACGTTGCTGCCCCAAGCACTATCAAAGTGAACTATTGAAGTGTCAGGGTTATCAAAAGAGAAGCACACAACGACTCCGATGTAAGAGCCACCACGGGATGGATAGTCACCCCACATTGGATAACCAGGGCTTCCGACGTAACCAAATTGATTAGTGCTACCAGGGTAAGGTGTGCGTGTCCACCAGTCCGCACGTGGACTTGCGCCACTTGCATCGCTGCCGTCTCTGCACCTGAAGTTAGAAATTGCAGTGTTACCACCCCAGCCACTAACTCCTCTGTTCTTCCAGAACCAATAAGTATCACCTTCACAATGTAGCGAATAGTTGCCATAGCTTGATTTTGCCGATACATTTAGCTCTGAGAC
>CAVFJE010000161.1:0-7742 GCA_963622845.1 Dialister sp. CAG:486 | reverse complement strand
GTGCCTACAATCGCAATTCCTCATCCTCTTGGAAATCCAGCTTTGGACCCAGATGAGGAAAAAGCATTGCGTCGCGGACTCGTTGAGAAAGCACTAGTTGCTCTCCAAACAGAAGTCGACGACCAAACAATTTTTGAGTAAGAGTATCTCGCCACTAAGAAGAAGGGAATTAGTCGGGGAGGCTCTTAACGGTCTAGTTAAAGGAGACGATTTAAGTTGAGTAAAGTGTATGACGTTATTATTTTAGGAGGCGGACCTGCAGGTCTTGCTGCTGGTCTTTATTGCGGTAGAAGCTGTCTTGACACGCTATTGATCGAGCGTGGAATCGATGGTGGACAAATTGCTATTACAGATGAGATCGAGAATTATCCAGGACAAACTGTCGAAGGCGAGTCTGGTCCATCTCTAATCTCACGCTTCACTGAGCAGGTCGAGAAGTTCGGTGCAGAGCGCGTTGCAGCAAATGTCACAAAAGTTGATTTCTCTGGTGAAACAAAGAAATTCTACTCTGGAGACGACGTCTATGAGGCAAAAGCTGCTATCGTAGCCCCTGGAGCTTTCCCAAAGCCAATTGGATGCAAAAATGAAAACGATTACATGGGCAAAGGTGTAAGCTATTGTGCAACATGTGACGCAAATTTCTTTGAGGACTTCGAGGTTTACGTTGTAGGCGGCGGCGATAGCGCTGTAGAGGAGGCAATGTACCTCACAAAATTTGCTCGCAAGGTTTATCTCATCCACAGAAGAGACGAGCTTAGAGCAGCTAAGTCAATTCAAGAAAAAGCATTCAAAAATGATAAACTAGAAATATTGTGGAACACTACCGTTAAAGAGATCGGTGGTGACCCAATGCTCAACTGGATGATCGTCGAAGACACAGTTACAGGTGAGCAGAGAAAGATTGAAGCTGACGAGGAAGATGGTCTATTTGGTCTATTTGGTTTTGTCGGCTTTAGTCCACGCTCTGACCTCTTCGAGGGCATTCTCGATATTGAGAATGGCTACATCTTAACTGATGACGATATGAAGACGAATGTACCAGGCGTTTTTGCTGCTGGTGACGTTCGTAAAAAGAGCCTCCGTCAGGTAGTAACAGCTGCAGCTGACGGTGCAATTGCAGCCACTCAGGTTGAAAAATACCTGGCTGATATGGAATAGAAATTAGTGATACTACCTGAAAGGAGGGAAAAATGCTAGAGACAGACAAGACTACGTTTGAAGACGAGGTTTTAAAAGCAGACGGTTATGTATTCGTTGACTTTTATGGTGACGGATGTGTACCTTGCCAAGCTCTAATGCCAAAGGTTCATGAGTATGCTGACACTTATGGAGACAAAATTAAGTTCTGTGCACTCAACACCACTAAGGCTCGTCGTTTGGCAATGGCTCAAGGAATCCTTGGTCTTCCAGTTATGGCTATCTACAAAGATGGCGAAAAAGTTGAGGAAGTTGTGAAAGATGGTGCTACAGAAGAGAGCATCAAAGAGATGATTGAGAAGTACTACTCACAACTCTAAATCACAACAAAAAGGCATTTTATACCTTTATTTAGTTGACAACCGAGTCGTTTGAAGTGGTTCTCGGGCGACTCGTAAGTCATAGGCAAGTTGAAAATTTTATATTAGATTGAAAGGGGATGATGCGAAATGGCTATTTTGGCCGGAAAAAAAGTCATCATCATTGGCGACCGTGACGGCGTTCCCGGTCCTGCCATTGAAGAGTGTGCCAAAACTGCCGGCGCTGACGTCATTTATTCCTCTACGGAGTGCTTTGTTTGAACAAGCGCAGGTGCAATGGACCTCGAGAACCAGAAACGTGTAATGGAGATGAGCGAGGAGCACGGACCAGAGAACATCGTAGTTCTTCTGGGTGCTGCAGAAGGTGAAGCTTCTGGTCTTGCTGCTGAGACCGTTACCGCTGGCGATCCAACTTATGCAGGTCCTTTGACAGGAGTCCAGTTGGGACTCACGTGCTATCACGTTTGCGAGCCTGAGGTAAAGGCAGAGTTCGACGAAGCAGTTTATGACGAGCAGGTCGGCATGATGGAGATGGTTTTGGATGTTGCTGACATTCAAGCAGAAATGCAACCAATCCGTGATGAGTTCTGCAAGTATCTCTAAAAGGCACTCAAATCGACTTAAAATGGGGGAAGTGAGAAATCACTTCCCTTTTTTATTCTCAAAAATTTTTATTTTGTACCTTTTGAATGTTGTGTTATAATCATTTATGTTGATTACACAACTGTTACATAATTGAATCGATTAGAGGTTACACAATGCAGGGAAAGACGAGAAATAATTTTAAGGTTGTAGTGGCAATTCTTGGCATTTTTGCCATTTTTGTTTCGTTGATTGCAATGTCTTTATGTGAAAGCAATCAAAAAATTGCAAATGCAGCAAGTGCAACAATCTACAATAAAAAGATAGATGTTACTTTATCTGTTTCAGATGAAAGTGGCAAGACTTCTACTTCACTTGATCGTGATTATTACTCTGCAGGAGATGAGGCAGTCATTACATGGACTGGTGCAAGTGATGGCAACAATATTATTATTCCAACAACTATTGATTATGGACAAGGAATTATCAATGTTGCAGACCTCGTAAGATCTGACCTTGTGCAAAGCAAGAATTCAGAGTATGTCAGAAGAATGGGAGAAGCTGCAACTCTGTGTGATTTCAATACATTGAAGAGTTATATAGAAAAGAGCCACAGCGTCAACTTAGGCACACTACATTATTCAGCTGACATCAAAGTTACTTATCAAACAGTTACACCTGTTTATCGTCTATACAACATGATTACTTCTGAGCATCTTTTTACTGCGAACAGAGATGAATACGACATGTATGTTTTGCAAGGAAAGTATGACAGCGAATATTGGATTGGTGAGGGAATTTCTTGGTTAGCACCTGCGAGCGGCCAGACTGTTTATCGCCTCTATAATGCAACTCTAGGGTCACAGGGAAGATCTTCACATTACTACACCACTAATGCGACTGAGATTGAGCAGCTAAAGAATGCAGGCTGGGTCATTGACAATGGAGGTCAAGATTTCAAGAGTGGTGGTAGCACTGCTATATGGACGAGCTACAATGAAGCGCTCGGGTCAGCCCATCACTACACAACTAGTGTTGATGAGTGGAGAGGTTTAAGCCTAAACGGCTGGGATATCGAAGAGACGAAGAACGGTGCTTATGGCGTTTTTTCAGCAGTGCTCGGGCTTAGCTGGACTTTTGATTCAAATTATTACTTCGTAGAGCACAAGATTAATGGTGAAGTTGAGGATACTCAAATCGTCTCTGCTGGTAGTGAAGTTACTACGAATGCGCAAGCTCTAAGTTACCCGGGGTATCAACAAAAGTCTTTGACTAATACAGACATCAATTTTGACAACACTTCAATAGCAAGTGTTGATTACGAGACAGGTGGATTCACACTTACATTTGATAAAAATGGCGAAGGCGTGGCATCTATCAAACATATCTCTTATGGAAGCACTGTTAACACACCATCAACTCCAAATTCAAATGGAAAAGATTTCGTTAGATGGACTTATGACCCAGAAGGTCAATATGCATTTGACTTTACTAGAACAAGAATTTTGGCAGGCAAGCTAACGCTCTATGCGCAATGGGATAAAGTCGATGTTGACACAACAGGCAAGAAAGTAAGAGTAGAGTTTAACTTCAACATGGGAAATATGAGTTCTCATGTAACAGAAGTTACTTATGGTGATGTTGCAATTGCTCCAGATGCGCCTACAGATCTGAAGACTAACAAAGTCAACCAGGAAGGTCAAACTCGTTATTATCACTTTGATGGCTGGTATACTTTGCCAGATGGCGAGGGCGAGTTGTGGGACTTTGACACAAAAATTAAGAACAGATTAGTGCTCTATGCAAAATGGGTCGAAGTCTGGAAGTAATTTTACTTTCAAGATTAGGTCGTCAACACTAAACAATTGTGTAGTAAGGATGGACAAAGATTAATTTTTCGTCTCGATAACGTGAGCAACTGTCACGTTCTATTAATTGATGTGGTATAGTTTAATGTCTATTATGCAAAATTATGCGTTGAGATAATGTATGGTTGTTTTAGCTCAATTTTTCAAAGAGAGAAGGGAGATCTAATGTTTTCTAATTCAGCGCAAACGCAGACAAAACTGTCTGTAAAAAGTTTAAGAATTCTTGCCATTGCATTTTTGGCAATAGTTCTAACTGCACTTGGCACGTTTGCTATTAGTGCGTCTGCACAAAGCAATACGAACCAAGATGGTGCAAGCCTTTCTGCTGCGCGTGTAAACGTTTCAATCGTTGACAGCGGAAGCCGTAGCACTGCACAGCGCAGTCTTGAGAGAGAGTCCTATAACGTAGGTGACAATCTCGTACTGAAATGGAAGGGCGCAACAGTTTCTGATACAGACTTTGTTGTTCCAACACAAATTAAGTATGGAACAAAGACTATTTCAGTCAACTCTCTTGTCTTAGTTAATCAAGTTCAAGATAATAACAGCGAGTATTCAAGACGTATGGGAACTGCTGGCAACATGGCAACATTTGCAAAGGTGAAGACTTACGTCGAGCAAGAGCACAGTGTTGATCTTGGTCTTGTAATCACAGGTAATGAGACAGTTACTATCACATGGCAAAGACTAAAGCCAGTTTATCGTCTCTATAACATGATTACCTCAGAGCACCTGTTCACAACAAATAAGACAGAGTATGATAAGTTTGAGAATCTTTCAAAGACCGATGGTGATGCATGGATTGGCGAGGGCATTTCATGGCTAGCACCAGAAAATGGAGAGACTGTTTATCGTTTTTACAACGCAGGTCTTGGTGCAATGGGACATTCAAGTCACTATTATTCGAAGGACGCAACAGAGATTGCAACACTAGAGAAGAGTGGCTGGACTAATGACGGTGCAGAAAACGGATTCCCAAGCGGTGGTTCAACAGCTATTTGGACTTGCTACAACGAGGGTCTTGGCTCAGCACACCACTACACTTCTTCTAAGACAGAATGGTCAGGACTCAATCAACATGGATGGGCTCTAGAGGAAGACAAGAATGGAACAAATGGTGTATTCCAAGGTGCACTAGCACTTAGCTGGACTTATGCTGACAACTATTACAAAGTCAACCACGTTGTTGGCGACGTTACCTACACTGAGTGGAAAGAGGGCAAAGCTGGTTCACAGACTAATGCAATCGCTCTTGACTACCCAGGTTATACAGCAGGAACAGTTACAAATGTAAACATTGCTGCCAACAATTCAACCTCTGTAACTATTACTTATTCGCCAAACGTATCAACTGTTAAATTTGATACTAATGGCGGAAGCGACGTAGCATCTCAAAGCGTTGCATTTGGTGCAAAAATTACAGTACCAGAAAATCCAACGAAGGACAACTACGAGTTCAACGGATGGAGCTTAGACGAAGCAGGAGAATACAGGGTTGATCTTGCAACATATACTATGCCTGCAGGCAATTTGACACTTTATGCACAATGGAAAGATCCTTCAGTTACTACGTATGAGATCGTACTTCACTCTAACAAACAACCTAGCACAGGTGAAGAAGTCACAGTCACAAGAACGCCAGGAGACGGATTGCAACTTGGTGCAATTGACGAGGATGGCAAGGTGACTGGAAATCCATTTAGCTGGACACAAGGAACGACAGTTCATGGTTTCAAGTATTGGAATACAAAAGCTGATGGAAGTGGCGACACTTACTTTGATAGGCACGTTGGCGACTTGTCAACGACAGCTGGAACAACCGTAAATCTTTATGCTCAATGGACAAATACAGATCTCAATCCTTTCTGGATTGCACCTGCAAGCAAGATTACAACAGGCAATAGTGAGAACTATGCAAACGTTGTCAATCCAGACTACACCAACCCAGAGACGGGTGTTGTAAAGGTAGGAAATGAGATTGAGTCAGACATCCGTGAGCTCAGAAAAGGCGCTCAAGGATCTGAGAGCTATCAAGAGCTTTATAACACATACAAATATTGGATGACAACAGATTCATATCATCTATATGCAAAAATTAGCGGTGCAACAGGCGATGATGCATATGTTGAGTTCCGTCTAGTTAACTTGTTGAGCCATGAATCAACTGGCAATAAGAGTGACGGCACTAAATATGATGATGGCACTGTTTTCACAATTCAAGCAATTCATGCAATGCCACTAGCTTACAAGATGCATTCAAACATCGCATCTAATGAAGGTGGCTGGGCACAAACTGACCTTCGTGAGAACATGAATTCTGACAACATTCTTAAGTTCTTTAACCCAGGACTTACAGACCAAGTTAGAGATGTTCAAAAATGGAATCGTTATGGTCAAGGCGACAGCGAAAAAGTTACTTCAACCAACGATAAGCTTTGGGTTATGAGCTACACAGAGCTTTGTGGCGAGGCTTACACATCGTGGGGCACAAAGGTTAAAGCTGAAGGCGACCAATATGACTATTGGAAAAACATTCCAATTTCTAACTTCCAAGGCACAAACGAAGCACTTCAAGGCCTAACAAAAACAAGAAGTGGTGTTACTCCTGCTGGATCATCAGGCGGTTCTTGGTTGCGCTCAGCATTCCCAAGCAACTCTTCACAATTTGGAGTAATCAGTGCGATTGGAGGACCAGGAACAGCAGAAGATGCAAACATTGCTAGAGGTCTTGTACCTTGCCTAGCAGTTGGCACTATCAACTACACAGTAACATTTAACACAGACGGTGGAAGCGCTGTTGATTCACAATCAGTTCCAAGTGGTGGATTTGCTGAAGTTCCAGATCAGACTCCAACGTCAGCAACTGAAGGATACGTCTTCGAGGGCTGGTATAAAGACTCAGGCAAGACAACTAAGTTTGATTTCGAAACAGAGGAAATCACTGCTGACACAACAATTTATGCTAAGTACGTAGCAGGAGAGTCAACTTACAGCGTTGAGATTTATCACGAGACAGACGAAGTTGGTGTATACCAAGAATCTTATAGCGACAAGATTACTGGCACAGGCATAACTGATGCACAAACTGATGCAAAGGCAACAGTTACAGCAGCGGGCTTGCCAGAAGGCTATGAGATTGATACTGTTGAAGATGTTCAAATTCAAGGCGATGGCTCAGCTGTTGCAAAAGCAAAACTAAAGCGCAGCACTTATACAATTACGTTTGATAAGAATGGAAAAACTACGTTTAACTTCCCAGATAACGTGCAACAGAGATATAATACTGTTGTTCAAGACCCAACACCAATGCCTGAATCAGAGGGACAAAATTTTGTTGGTTGGTATAAAGATTCCCAAAGCACCGAGCAATTTACTGTCGGATTAGACAGAATGCCTGCAAGCAATCTAAAGCTTTATGCTAAATGGGAAGAATCTAATAAGATTGGTTATAACGTTGAGCATTACTTGCAAAATGCAGATGGCACTTGGGCAGTAAAGCCAACACAGACCGTAAGACATCAAGGCGAGGCAGGAACGCAAACGAACTATGACGATGAGGCTGTAAAACTAAGCCCAATAGGATTTTCTATTAATGCAACAGGTCATGAAAGCGATACTGAACACAAGACTGAAAACGTCACTATTGAAGCTAACGGTTCGTCAACCCTAAAGATTTACTACTTCAGAAACCAAATTACTGTCAAGTTCATTGATGCCAAAACTGGCACAGACGTAGAGCTTGAGGCAAGTAGTGAGCAGAAAACCCAGTATTATG
>CAVFJE010000160.1:0-5198 GCA_963622845.1 Dialister sp. CAG:486 | reverse complement strand
GTATATGTAGCATCTTCATTCATTTGCTGCTTATAGGCAAGATTTTGTGATTGAACTTTATCAATTTCAATCAAATCTGTCGCTTCAAGTGCAATTGTATAATTGTTGAGAGTGATAGACGTCGGGATGATGAGATCATTGCTATTCTCCACACGCGCACCACTCCAAACAAGAACAGCCGTTTCGCCTGGGTTGTAGCAACTCTTCTCGAACGTTGCACTTCCCGCTTCGCCAGTAATTTGCACTTTCATTTCAACTGAAAAAGCATTTTCCTTCTCGCCACTACCTTGTGCAATAGCTGTCCCCACATTAGGGCTGAAGACAAAAGCAAGAATCAAAAATAGAAAAGTTGACGTCGCAAAAGCCGCTCCTCTTAAAATGTGCTTTGAACTATTGAACGCGCCTTGCATAAAAGCACCTAACCTTTCATCTACATCTGTCCCATTCTCTTCTCTATTCTTCATTATACACGCTTGGAAACGATTATTGAAAAGCTGAGTTGGTTTCACTCTTAAGCGGTCGAACATTGTCGAAATTGTTGACAGGCATCAATAGTTTTACAAGATGGACGCATATTTTTAGTTGATGCCTGGCATAAATTTAACACACATATGTCCTGTAAAAGAATTGTTACCTTATGCTAATATTTCCAGCAAAGATTGTTAGCGTATGCTAACATTTATAGATACTCTTAAAATTAGTTTGTGGAGATTTGTATATGAATAAAAAGAACGGGAAATATAGTCCAATGAAAATCATTTGGTGTATGCTTGGCTTCATATCAATTGGCATTGGAGCTGTTGGGGTCGTTTTGCCAATTTTGCCAACTACACCTTTTTTGCTTCTTGCATCTTTTTGCCTTGCAAAAGGCTCTACAAAATTTCACAATTGGTTCACCTCAACCAAACTATACAAAAACCATCTTGAGGAATTTGTGATGAGCCGAGCGATGACGCTAAAGACAAAATTCTCTTTGCTAATTCCAGCTTCTTGCATGTTGATATTCGCACTAATTTTGATGCCAAACATCTATGGAAGAGCTTTCATTGTTTTTCTCATCATATTTAAGTATGTATATTTCTTTACGAAGATAAAAACTGTTAAATGCATCGAGTAGATAAGATAGACAAGAAGCGCTCTCAAGAAGAGCGTGTGCTGGACACGATGATTTCTCTTTATTGCAAGAAAAATCATGGGGTCTCTGGTGATCTGTGCGAAGAGTGCAAAGAGCTTCAGCAATATGCAAACTCCAGGATAGAGCGCTGCCCTTTTATGGAGGAAAAGACTTTTTGCTCTAATTGTAAGGTTCATTGCTATACTCCTGTGATGCGAGAACGAATCAGAGAAGTCATGCGATTTTCAGGGCCTAGAATGTTACTATATTATCCACATCTTGCAATTTGGCACTTAGTGTGCTCTATGAAGGAAAGAAAAAACTTAAATAAACAATGATTAAGCCGCGGCTAATTAAAGAACTAAAAGATTCAAAAAAATATATCTTTTATATCGTTGCGTTGCAATGCGTTGTGTTACTTTCACAAATCGCAATCGTTGTGTCATTGTCGAGCACAATTGCAATAGTGGCATTAGACAACTTCTCGACACAAGATATTTCATTGCGTGTTGCGATAATAATTGTTGCACTTTTGGTGCGACTACTTTGTGAAAAGCAAATGTCGAAATTTTCATATCTCGCAGCTGTAGACGTAAAGCGTCATCTCAGAAACAGGATTTTTGAAAAAATGCTCAGCCTTGGCAGCTCATATTCACAAGTTGTTCCAACTTCAAAAGTTCTTCAAGTCGCAACTGAAGGAATTGAACAACTCGAAATTTATTTTGGAAAATACTTGCCACAACTTTTCTTTAGCCTAATCGCGCCAATAGTATTATTTGTAACGCTATTCCCCATCAGCTGGAAGGCATCGGTAGTCCTCCTTGTCTGTGTGCCCCTAATACCTCTCTCAATTGTGCTTGTACAAAAAATTGCTGGGCGCTTGTTTAGCAAATATTGGGGCATTTACACCAATCTAGGCGATTCCTTTTTAGAGAATTTGCAAGGCATGACAACGCTAAAGGTTTATAGCGCGGACGCTCATGCCGCCTTAAAAATGGACGAAGAGGCTTCACGCTTTAGAAAGATCACGATGAGAGTTCTAACGATGCAGCTCAACTCCACGTCTATCATGGACATAATGGCTTATGGAGCCGCAGCTATTGGAATTGCGATTGCTGCAACTCAATACTTGGCAGCAGAGATTGACTTACAAGGAGCTCTGTGCATTACGCTTCTGTCTGCTGAGTTCTTCTTGCCACTTCGTCTGCTCGGTTCATACTTTCACATCGCTATGAATGGAATGGCAGCTAGCGATAAAATTTTCGAAATATTAGACTTGCCAGAAATAGAGAAGGGCAAACTTAGTCTTGAAGAAAAAAATATTGATATATACCTCGAGGATGTAAGTTTTTCCTACGATGAGTGCAGAGAAATTCTCTCCTCTATAAACATGACTGTTAAACAAAACTCTTTTGTTGCGATTGTCGGTGAGTCTGGATGCGGAAAATCTACGATCGCAAAAATCTTGACAGGCATGAATAGAGGATATAGCGGAAACATAGCTCTAACTGGTAAAAGCTTAACTGACATCGATGAAAGCTCGCTTCATAAACATGTAGTGAGAGTGCCACACAACTCCCATATTTTTAAATGTAGCCTCCGTGAAAATTTATTAATGGGCAATTCTAGTGCGACGGACAAAGACATGCTCGAGGTTCTAGAAAAAGTAAATTTGAAAAGTTTCTTTGAAGAGCAAAATGGTCTAGACACGCCAATAAGTGAGGATGGGCAAAATCTCTCTGGTGGTCAAAAGCAAAGACTTGCCATTGCTAGAGCTCTTCTCAAAGATGCGCCTGTCTATATATTCGATGAAGCAACGTCAAACATAGATATCGAGAGCGAAGAGATTATCATGGACATCATTCGCGATCTGTCAAAAGAGAAAACTATCATCCTCATATCGCATCGTTTGGCAAATGTAGTTAAGTGCGATTGCATCTATTTTCTTCAAGATGGTAAGATTAGCGAGAGTGGGTCCCATAGCGAACTTTTAGGGCTTGATGGCAATTATGCAAAGATTTATCGCGCGCAACAAGACCTTGAAAGGTTTGGGAGAGGTTAAGTGCAACGTAGAAGTGGCATAGTCATCATGTCAAAACTGATAGGTCTGCTCAAAGGGCTTATCCCAATCATGATTGTAGCAATATTACTCGGTACAATCGGATACCTATGTGCCATATCGATCACAATTTTCGGCGCTCAAATAATCGCAAGCCACATAGAGCCATCCGGCATTTTGTCACACATTAGCACAGAGAGCTTGATCATCATGATGATTGCAGCAGCAATTTGTCGCGGCGTTTTCCACTATATCGAGCAATATTGTAATCACTTCATCGCATTTAAGTTGCTAGCGATTATTAGGCATAACATCTTTTGTGCTCTGAGAAAATTATGCCCAGCAAAGCTCGATGGCAAGGATAAGGGTAACCTAATTTCTATCATCACGACAGACATCGAACTTCTCGAGGTATTCTACGCTCACACAATTTCGCCAATTTTTATAGCAATTGCTACTTCGGCAATTCTAATCGCCTTCTTCTTCCAATATAGCATCTATGCAGCACTTCTTGCCACGATTGCCTATTGCGTAGTCGGCATTTTAGTTCCACTATTTAATGGGTCGCGTGGCAAAAAATATGGGAGCGATTACAGAGAAGAGTTTGGCGAGCTCAACTCTTTTGTACTTGAGTCTTTGCGCGGACTTGATGACATTATCCAATATAGTTGTGGAGATAAAAGGATTGATGAGCTAAATTCAAGGACCTCACAAATTGCTTCTAGTCAAGAGAAATTGACTGCTTTTGAAGGTAGTCAGAGATCTATCACTAATATAGTCATCATCATTTCATCTGTTTGCATGTTGTGTCTATGTGCTTATTTGCAAGTTAATGGGCAAATGACTATAAACGCTTCAATCGTTTGTACCATCGCGATGATGGGATCTTTCGGTCCCGTTGTTGCGATTGCGTCTCTCTCTAACAACCTAAATCAAACTCTCGCTAGCGGAGAGAGAGTGCTTGAGATTTTAGAAGAGAAACCTGCATTTGACGAAGTAAGCAATCAAAGCCCGCTTGCTACTAGCGATATGACAAACATAGCCGAGTTTAAAAATGTAGATTTTGGCTATAAGGAAGACAAGATTCTTTCTAATTTGAGCATAAAATTTGACAGAGGCAAGATAATTGGCATTCTTGGAGCAAGTGGGTGCGGAAAATCAACTATCTTAAAGCTATTGATGCGCTTTTATGACCCTGACTCCGGCACTGTGCGAGTTGAGAATAGAGATGTAAAAACAATCAACACAGACGACTTGCGAGATAAATTTAGTTATGTCACGCAAGAAACGCATCTATTTAATGATTCAATCGCAAATAATATTGCTATAGCAAAACTTGATGCAACTCAAGAAGAAATAGAGAATGCTGCGAAATGCGCTTCTATTCACGATTTCATAATGACCCTTGACGTTGGGTATGATACCAACATAGGAGAATTAGGAGACATGCTATCAGGTGGAGAGAAGCAACGTCTAGGTCTTGCTCGAGCATTTTTGCACGACGGAGACATCATGCTTCTCGATGAGCCAACAAGTAACCTTGATGCTCTAAACGAAGGCATCATCTTAAAATCTTTGAGTGAGTCGGCTGAAGACAAAACGATAATCTTTGTAAGCCATCGTGCATCAACACTCGCACTTGCTGATAATCTAATAAAAATTGAAAGTTTGAGAGCTTCCTAAAAAGCTAAAAGAAATGGTGGGCGGTATAAGATTTGAACTTACGACCCCTACCGTGTCAAGGTAGTGCTCTCCCCCTGAGCTAACCGCCCGCTTAAACGTAAAAGTAAAAACTTCGCTTTTATCATTAATAAAATGGTGTCGGAGGCGGGATTTGAACCCGCACACCCGAATATGTGGGCACTAGCACCTCAAGCTAGCGTGTCTGCCGTTCCACCACTCCGACACGTAAACGAACCTCTGCGCGCTTACTATGAATGTAAAATTGAACTGGCAAAAAATGTTGCAATTTCTAAGTTGCTGGAATTTCGCCGCCGCGCTGGGTTCTTTAGAACCGTGCGAGTT
>CAVFJE010000159.1:7749-8462 GCA_963622845.1 Dialister sp. CAG:486 | reverse complement strand
GCTTTAGCTACATTTAGAGTGTCTATGAAGTCCGATTCACTTTCTCCAGGAAAACCAACTATGACATCGGTTGAAAGAGAAAACTCTGGCATATATCGATAAATCTTGCTTGTGAGCTCAACAAAACTTTTGGCACTGTAGTGACGATCCATGGCACGCAAGATCGCCTCTGAACCCGATTGAAGTGGAAGGTGAAAATGCTTACAAACTCTTCCCTTTGACGATTTGATTACATCTAACAACTCATCGTTAATTGACATCGGCTCGATGCTAGAAATTCTATATCTAACATTTTGCGTTTCTCTCAACAACTCGCACAAAAGGTCTTCTAGAGAAGGGTCTGCGTACGTTCCAAGATTTATCCCTGTAAGTACTATTTCAGGAACTCCCTGTTTGTCAATACTTTTGCAAGTTGAAATGACTTTGTCTTTTGACATTGACCTAGATTTCCCTCTCGCGGTATGGACAATACAATATGTGCAAGCGTTGTCACAACCATCTTGAATCTTAACATTTACTCTTGCTTGATTGACAGTAGCATTGCTATCTGAGAGATCATCAAGATCGCTGAGTAGCTTAAATTTATCAGCAACCTCTACCCTTTCATCAAGAGATCTAAAATATTCAGGATACATATTTGCTGCGCAACCAACGACGACAATTTTGGCTTTATCATTTTCGCGAAGAGTGGAGCTAACCACTTTTCTTGTCTT